>JBJTGN010000136.1:0-19192 GCA_046093905.1 Actinomycetota bacterium | reverse complement strand
CCCTGGGCGGCACCGTCGCGTTCTACACCTACAGCGTCAACGCCCCGGCGATCGTGAAGAGTGCCTACGGGCCGCAGGCGATGACCGCCACCGTGATCAACCTCGCCGGGCTGGTCTTCCTGATGCTGCTGCAGCCGGTCGGCGGGATCCTCAGCGACAAGGTCGGCCGGCGGCCGCTGCTGCTGTGGTTCGGCGCCGCCGGGCTGGTCTACACCTACGTGCTGATCACCCAACTGCCCCAGACCCGCTCCCCGGCCGCCTCGTTCCTGCTGCTGGCCGGGGGCTACGTGATCCTGACCGGGTACACCTCGATCAACGCCCTGGTGAAAGCCGAACTGTTCCCCGCCCACATCCGGGCACTCGGTGTGGGAGTCGGCTACTCCCTTGCCAATTCGATATTCGGCGGCACCGCCCCGCTGGTCTACCAGGCCCTCAAGGCGCGCGATCAGGTTCCGCTGTTCATCGGCTACGTGACGGTCTGCATCGCGGTGTCGCTGTTCGTCTACGTGTTCTTCCTCAAGAACAAGGCGGAAACCTATCTCGATCGCGAGCAGGGCTACGCCTTCCGCTGAGCCCGTCCTACACCCACCTACCCGGGCCGTCGGGGGTTTCCTGGGTGAACACCCGGCCGGACGGCCGCCCAAGGGCCTACCGTTACGGCCATGACTACATCCCTGGAGTCCCGCATCGGGCAGTTCTCCCCCGCCGTCATCGGCGTCTGTCGCATCGTCTTCGGGTTCCTGTGGGCGCTGCACGGGGCCGCCAAGTTGTTCGGCTGGCCGGACTATCCGCCCGGCGCCGGCAGGGTCCCGGTGGGCACCTGGCCGTTCTGGTGGGCCGGGCTCATCGAGTTCGGCGTCGGGGTGCTGCTGATGCTGGGGCTGTTCACCGTGCCGGCTGCCCGTGGGTAGCCTTTCAGAGCCATCGCGGGGTGGAGCAGCTCGGTAGCTCGCTGGGCTCATAACCCAGAGGTCGCAGGTTCAAATCCTGTCCCCGCTACTTTCCGAAACGGCCCCCGGACGCAGGTCCGGGGGCCGTTTCTTTACCCGTTTGACGTTCCGAAGGGGCCGACATGCCGAATCCGTATCACGACGAAGTCCTGTCACTGCTTCGGCGAGCTGACTGCCACTACGGATGGGCGTTGCGGGATGAGGAGGAGGGGCTCACTGTCGAGGAGGCCGCGAACAAGCGGGACCAAGTGCGGACCGATCGGATCGTCGAACTGCGTAAAGCCGTACACATGGTCGCTGATGGCGAGCACTCCATCAGCAAGAAACAGGCTGGCCATGAAGACGGTGTGTTGCGGGCTTTGCTTCACTTCCGGGGCGTTATGTCCGACGGCCTTCGACAACACATCGATACCCGCCTGGCACAGCTTCAGCCGCAATTTGGTCTTCCGAAAACGCGTATGCCACTGCAGTGCCGAACGAGGGGGGCGAATGCGCGGCGCCGGTGACGTGGTCCGGTGCTGGACTGGAAGGTTAGAACCAAAGACTCACGTGCGGAACTGAATGCTCCGCCTAAGCGTTGCATGGAAGGGAGTGTGAGTTGGGTCATATTCATCGAGGTTGGGGAAGTTATGAAACCAAAGGCGGGCTCGGCGCGGGGAGGGCGGTTTAGTGGAGGTCGTGCGCGAAGTCTGGCGCAGGGCACCCTCGCGAACATTGGGATAGTTATTCATGAAGCGGATGGTTCGACATTAGCCAATCTTGCCGTTCCTCGACAGCGGCAACTCGATCGATCTGTTTGGGAACGGCGATTCGCCCGCCTGCAGGAACGGCTAGAACGTATCCGGACTGAATCGTCTTTGCCCGTTCAGGATTCTCCAGGGAATCCTGGCGAGGGCGAAACGGTGCGCGAGGCGAGTGCCCCCAGGGAATTCCAAGTCGCGGTAAATCGGCCACTACCGGAATGGGGAGTGGTTACCAGGAGTGTCAGTGCGGACACACCCCCGCCGGTTTGTGTTTGCTGTTGCGGCCCGGTTCTTCTGGAGTCTCACTGGAGCTGGTCGAGTCAAGTCGAGAAGAGGGCTAACCGATGGCAATGCGCCGATGCCGATTGCCCTGGCCGGCGAATTTTGATTGTCCAGGTGTTTCCCACATCCGCGTATGAACGCCGGGGTTAGACCTTGCCAAGTTCGCCGATAGCCCCAACTCGCGTTAGCTCATATGGTGAAACTGCAACATAATTTGAGCACTCGAGTTTGCAAATCGCGTAGCTAGGCCTATTTGGGCGGATCGGCTGTGGCTGTCGGGCCGAGTCGCTAATCTTTGCCACGTGCAACGAAAGGTATCTGCCGTCGTGTGTTGGCTAAACTGGTAGCACTGCATGGCCACCGCTCCCCTCAGGCCCGCCTCGTTCTACACCGGCCGCTGGTTGCGCTCCAAGTCGCATCCCGAACTCGGCTTCGGCTATTGCAAGGAAAAGCAAGGTGACAAGTTCGTTTTTTCCTATGTGGATGTACCGGGCGTCGCCGAACACGAGTTTCTAATCTCGCCCGACGATGTGATCGACTCACGGATCCCAACAGGGACGCGGGTATGGCTGCGCGGCGATCCATTCGGTTGGCAACCCGGAGAAGTCCAGAGACAACTGACCGGGAATCGATACGAGATTTCACTCGTGGGACAAGTGCGGAAACTGCCCGTGCCCCAGGACCTTTTCAAAGTGCGTTGGTCGCAACCGCTGGAGAAGCCAATTGAAGCGATCGCGATCGGCATGGCTGAGGCGCCGACTTATTACGAGGCCCGATCCGCGCTGCTGTCAGAACTGGTGCGACAACGAGCAGCTTGCCGGGGTCTGACAGCGGCGATTTCAGCGCCGATCGACCTTTTCCAGCATCAGATAGACACAGCAGCTCGAGTTCTGGCTGATCCTGTGATGCGGTATCTGCTGGCCGACGAAGTCGGCCTCGGAAAGACGATCGAAGCTGGCATCGTCATTCGACAGTTCCTCATTGATGATCCGAGCGCCAGGGTCGTGGTTCTCTGTCCCGAAACTCTTGTGGGGCAATGGATGTCCGAATTGAATGACCGGCTAGGTCTTGGTGAATTCCTACGTAACACCAATCTGAAAGTGGTCCCGCACTCTTCGATACTTGCGTCCCGTTCGCCCAACTGGCTGGGTTCCTACGAACTAATCGTCATAGACGAGGCGCACCCCATGCTGCCTTCGATTGAATTCGAATCCGAACTCGGCAGGTTGCTCAGTCGGGCCGAGGGCTTGCTTGCGTTATCAGCCACGCCAATGCGCGGGGATCTTGAGACGTTTCGGCGTCTACTCGAGTTGGTGGATCCGGTCGCGTTTGGGCAGTCCACAGCCGAGTCTTTCCAAACTCAACTTCACGAAAGAGAAAGGAGTGCAAGAGATCTTCAAGTGCTGACTGCTCGGCGTGCCAGCTTAGGGCAGAAGGCGGAGATTCTTGGAAATCTCGAAGCAGACTTTCCCGGCGACAGAACAGTCAGCGAACTTATCGGAGCATGTCGATCATCGGACGATCCACGCAGTTCGGATTGGGCTAAACTTTCGGATTACGTTCGCGAGATTTACAGGCTCAGTCGGAGAATGATCCGACATCGCCGCAGCAGCGATGTGACCGATTCGTACACAGTGGCGGGTCGGGTTCCTACTTTCATCGAAATATCTGAACCCTCCCGTCCAATAATCGACGATTTTCTGGAGTCGTATCGAATACAGCAGAGTGGTGAGAATCGGAACACTCGATTTGTGTCTGCGGTGACGCATGCACTAGCGGGGCCTGTCGCGATGCTGGAGTTTCTAAAGAATCCGACTTCTCCCGATGAGCGCGCATTCTTCGACATGGCTATTGCTCGAATCGAAATGTCGGGGACCGATGAGCGATTGAGGGTGGCAGCAGACGTTATATCCAGCAGGGTCGAAAAAGGGCAACTCGTCGTCGCTACATCAATGTTCCCCCAGGTTCTCGACGCTTTGGAACCGATCCTGGAGAAACGTATCGCCGCCGGCAAAGTACACCGCCACCTCGGCTCTATGACGCCCCAGGATCGTGATGACGCCGTCTCGTATTTCCTCGGAAATTATTCGGGCGGCGTGCTTCTCGCTGACTCATCTGCTGAGGAAGGTAGGAATCTTCAGGAAGCAGAGGTGCTTGTCAACCTTGACCTCCCACTGGATATTAACCAATTGGAGCAGCGTGTTGGTCGATTGGATCGATACTCTGCGAGACAACGGCCAGCTGAAATCGTGGTCGTCACCGAGTCGAGAAGCGAATGGGTGTCGGCCCATATCAAGCTGCTCAAGGACGGTATCGGAATTTTTGACGAATCCGTCTCAACGGTACAGAGGCTATTGACCAATGTTCTGAACGACCTCATCGGCAGCCTTCTTCCGAAGGGGGCGGAGGCCTTCGATGTCGATTTAGCGGAACTCCGGAGCGACCTGGACGTTGAACGGGACAATATTGACGTTCTCGAAGAGTTGGAGTCAGTGGAGGCCGCGAGTGTCTTCACGCCAGAAGCTTTCGACGCGCTGATCGATTACGAATCAAATGCCGATGACCTCCGGAATGCCCTGCATCGCCTGACAATCGGTACCGGTTCGCTTGCTTTGGGGCCAAGGGAGTCCACTGATGGGGTTGTGACCTTCGGTTCCGTCAGCAGAACTGGATTAGCTGCTGATGAAGCCTTCGAACTGGAACGCCTCCTAAAGCCGAAAGCCTACGAGCGAACTGCTGCTTTAGAGAACTCGGGGGTGATGCCCTTCCGAATCGGCGACCCATTGGTTGACTGGCTGCAGAACTATCTGCGGATTGATGAGAGAGGCCGTGCATCAGCTTTCGCGCGTGCTGTCCCTGGCCTGCAATGCCCAACTCTTTGGCTGCGGTGCGAGTTTCTGGTCGAGTTTGACTCGGCACATTGCCCAACCGCCAGACCTTCGGCCATCCGTCGACTCTCGCGAAGAGCGGAGGGGCATTTCCAGCCGATGCGCCTAGAGACGTGGACCGACCCATCTGGCCACGCTTCTGAAGGTCTCGTTCGGGAAGTCCTTAGCCGGCCCTTTAGCGCGCGCGACGACAAGGTTCTCCGAGGCGAGATCTGGGAGGATATCCTCGCGGAATTACCTTCCTGGCAGCGGTTATGTCGCGATAGTGCGGAGGCCGCTTGGGCTGAGATTCGTAATTCCGACGCTCTCACCAAAGCCCTAGAGGCTGCCGTCGAAAGCGCAGAGGAAGATACAGCCAAACGACTGGCGATCCTTGACGCTCGTGCGTTGCGACTGTCCGAAGGATCGGAGTGGGACGCCGTTCAGAACGAACTCGAAACCGAACGTAAGACTGCGCATGCCCTTATTTCTGGCATTCGCACACCTTCCATTCGCTTGGTCGCTTGCGGGGCCTGTGTGTTGTGGCCGAAGGACCTATTCGGATGAGTGAGGAGGCGGAATTTCTCAAGTTCTTGGGAGGGGGTCCACTTCCTGCAGTCCTTTCCGATGATCTTCATCTGCGACTTGGCGGTGCTCTCAACGATCCCGCCGCGAGCGCACTCGATCAGGCGGTTCTAGTTAGGCAACTGCTCAGGCGATGGTCACTACGCGACAGTCGCAATGTGCCAGTTGAACTCGGCGCTTCGATTTCCGATTCGATTCGGGAGATCTCAAGCGTTGTCGGGTTGCGCCAAAGAAACGACGGACTGTGGTTTGCAGATCCGTGGCGGCCGAGTTGGCTCGAGGTCGGTGGCGGGGTTCCGGATGGAGCTGCGTTGGCTGGTACTTCTGAGGGAGTTCGCTTCCAGTCTGCGCCACTTTGGGCAGACCCTTTCTTCGAGGACATCACGGGGTTCTCTGCGTACAAGACTCCGGGACAACGGGCGGCCTGCAGGGCTGTGATGACTACGCCCGAAGGCTCCACGATTATCGCAATGCTGCCTACTGGATCGGGGAAGACAGAGATCGCCCTATGCCTCTCCCAGCGAGGCCGGTTTGGCGTAACTGTGATCGTGGTCCCCACGGTCGCGTTGGCGTACGACTTCGAGAGGCGATTCCGCGAACATTTCGCTGCAAGGAATCGGCGAATCGATCCGTCAGATCTAAATTTCGCTTGGACTGCAAGTACCGATGAGACGACCCGCGAACGATTGAAACAAGCAATCCAGAACGGGCAGCAACCTATTCTGGTCACTTCGCCGGAGTCGATCACCAGGGCACTGCGCAACACCCTCCTCAACACGGCCGCTACCGGGCGACTGCAAGGGTTCGTAGTGGATGAAGCCCACCTGATTTATCAATGGGGCAGAGACTTTCGACCTGAATTCCGGATGCTTGCGGATCTGCGCCGGGACCTTCTTGTAAAAGCAAAGGAGGGCGGATATGACCGTGCAGTGACTCTACTGCTGAGCGCAACGCTGGGTGCTCCGGAAATGGATGATCTTGCGCAACTCTTTGGGAGTCCTGGTCCATGCAGTCCGATCATCGCCAACGCGCTTCGCCCCGAGCAGGACATCTGGATAGCAAGCGCGGCAGACAAAGCGCAGCGTGAAGATTGGGTTGAAGAGACGCTGGCCCACTGCCCCCGGCCGGCGGTTCTGTACGTTACGCAACCGAAGGTTGCTCGCGAGTGGGTGGACCGACTTCGGGAATGCGGCTATCGCCGGATATCGGTCGTCGCCGGAGATAGCACTTCGGCTCAGCGTGCTGCGGTGCTCGAGGGCATCAGAGCGAGGCCGGGGAGCGTGGGTGCAATCGATCTTGTCGTGGCTACCTCTGCCTTCGGTCTAGGCATCGACTACTCCCACATCAGGACAGTTATTCACGGGTGTCTCCCTGAGACGGTCGATCGTTGGTATCAGGAGTTAGGCCGCAGTGGTCGCGATGGAAACGTTAGTACCGAGTTTCTCCTTACCGCCCCCGGTGATCAGAATGAGGCAGCGGACCTCGGCGTAAAGGTCTTGACCCCCGATGTCGCTAGGCGGAGATGGGATGATCTCTGGCAGCACCGGAAGGATGTTAATGGACTGACCTTTGTGGACCTCGAGGGCTCCCGTGGGGTCGGGCGTGGTGACTACAACAGAAAATGGAATGCCCAACTAATCCAGGGTCTAGTCGAACTTGCTGAACTCAGAAGAGAGCAGTTCGACGTCGAAGACATCAGGGAATTGCTACAGGACGATTCCGCGGAGTCCGCCGAATGGACTGCGATTAGCCGGATTGACACTGGCCTCGGATTGTCACTGTTCTGGGATGATCAGTGGCTGCCATGGCAGCAGAAAGAATCGGCCCGATCAATCGAATCGCTTCGCCGTATCCGTGAAGTAGCTAACTTGAAGGTAGCTGCCTGCCAGGGGATCTCAGACGCATACGCGCCAAATTCCGAACTTCGGGAGAGGTGGGGCAATCGAGTCGAGTTCATGCAACCCTTTGGCCCTTGCGGCAGATGTCCATCGTGCAGAGCCTCGGGCCAAGCATTCATAAAAGATTTTCCGCCCTCTCCTGAGCAGACATGGGTAGTTTCGCCCTCTGATGTGGCGGAGTTGGAAACATTCGTTGCCGAATGCCGTGGGGTGAACGGACTCGCCTTATTGGCCTACGAGACTGAAGATTTTGCCCTCGTAGAAACATTAGCTTCTGGCCTACTAGCCCTCGGTGTTCGACACTTCGGTGCACTGCCGGTGAAGATCAAAAGCCAACCTGGACAGTGGATTTTTCTTGACGAGCTTCCACTTTTGCCAAGTGATTTGACGCCCATGTCGAGCTTTTCGTACTTCAGCCCTGACCAGCCTATCTCCTCGCGGTGGCTTTCCCGTAGAGCGAGTGGACGGCCGCGTGGCGCTCGGACAACTCGGCTATACGACATTCTGATGGTGCCTGCGACGAGCTGCATCGCCGATAAAAGGGTGGGGCGAGATTTACCCGCAATGCCTGCTGTCACAGCAGCGGAACTACTGCCCAGGAGTTAGTTGTGGAGTATCTACGCGGAAACGCTACTGCCAGCGCCACAGGCCTCTTTGTAATTTGTCGCTACCTGAGTGCGTTTGGAGTCGGCCAGACAGACGCTGAGTTGAGGGCTGCGCTACAGGTGTTGAGATCGGAAGCTGAGACCAGCGCCTTACTCAAAGCTTCGCTCGCCGTCGGAGAGGGTCTAGGGCTCATCTCCCGAAACGATGGAAACTCGCCTTGGGTCTTAGATCCAGCGCTGGCGGAACAACTAGCCAGGTCCGGGGATACTTGGCCCTGGTTCAGAGGCGAGTTGCTTTACCGGATCGGCAACTCGGCCATGAAGGATCTCGGGGCAAAGACACAACCATCAGACCTAGCACTCGGGTTGACGTGGTTTCTGCAATTGGATCCGCTGCACCCACCGAGTACTAACTGGAGTTCAGGGCCTGAACAGATGATTAACGACCTTCAGTTCGAAGCCATCACTAGAAGCGAGCAATGGCGACCGTTCCAGCGTTGGGCTATTGCGACCGGGTTAGCGCACCGATGCGATCACCGAGATGCGAAGGTGCTGATCCCGGATACGAGTACAGCCATCTCTGACCAGCTTCCGAATCTGCCGGCAGTTGCCGGCGGCCAAGAGTGGCTGGCCGCCCTCCAATCGCGGTTGCCTTTCTTTGGGTCATCCCTATTGCTTAATCACCTGCCGCAAGGGACGCGAGAGTGGCAGTCCGTCCCTGCGAGCGTGGTCCTGGGCCTTCTGAAACTAGAACGGCGCGGCGCCTTGATCTTCGAGGCATCGGACGACGCATTGGATCCCGCGGTCATCACCTTTGGGGGAACAACAAGACAAATCACACGCATTTCAGTGAGGTCTGACAATGACTAATCCAACAATGCAAGGATTCCGTTGCTGGAGTGCGCAGAGTGTCGCTGAGACGGTCTACTCAGATATCGGCCTTCTGACGGAGAGTGCCGATGCACTGTTCCTCGCGGCTCACTCGCCCGTAGAACTCGAACATCGAAAGGGTGCCGAACGTGGACTCGCTAGTTCGGGCGAGGCCAAGGTATTGGATGCCCTGACGAATCGGATTGGCAATCCTGATCGGAACACGCTAGTCGCGGTCACAGGCGATTCGGGTAGTGGAAAAAGCCACGTTGTCCGATGGGTTCGGGCTCACCTCCCCGACAATGACTCAAGATATCGGTTGCTGTATGTGCCGCGGGCAGTCCAGACGCTCCGGGAGCTCCTAAGACGAATCATTGAAGGCCTGCCGGGCGCCGAAGGCGGGGACCTAATGAGACAGGTCGACTCTGCCTTCACCGGAGTGAGGCCTGGGCAGTTTCAGGACCGTCTCGTTTTTGAAATTAAGTATGCGTTGCGATGGACGATGGACGACTTCGCGGCCCCTGATGATGGAGAGACTCCGGAAGAGGAGGAAAGACGTCGCGAATTGAACGAACTCCTCGGATTCCGTGACGATGAGGTCGGTCGCAAAGACGGTCTCGCTGATCTTCTTGACATTCCCGCATTCAGTGGTGTCCTCCTCCGCCCGGACGGCAACCTTCGACAGCTCGTCGAGTCTTACTTCAACGAAACGTCGCGCCGCGATGACAACGACGAGGTGTTTACGCAGGAAGATCTTCCACTCCGAACGCCCGGTATCTCGAGAGAACTCCGTAGCAATCGTGATCTTTTAGAACTGTGGCAAATAATTGCACGCAAACCCGAAGATGCACTACGCCTCCTTGAGGAGGCACTCCGCATTGCGTTGCCTAGGGCGACAGGCCTAAGAAGAACTGATGGAGAGACACTTGACTCCCTATTCCGTAAGTCCCGAAAGGCTCTCAGGGAAGAAAACCGGGAACTGGTTTTGATATTTGAAGACCTGGCAATGTTCGGGTTAGTAGATGGGGAACTCTACGACCAATTCGCAACTGCGCCAGGCGAAGACCTGGCCCCATTGCGTGTTCTCTTCGCAATCACAGACGCGCCGTACGCGCGAATGCCGCAGACTGTCCGAACCCGGATCGAACATGAATTCCGTGTTGGCGACTCCGCGCTCTCGAAGCCGACAGAATTTGTAGCGCGGTATCTCAATCTCGTGCGGGTTGGCCGTCAGCGTACACAGGAATTGTGGAGTAAGCGTCCGTCTGGAATCTCAGAGGATCAGTGGATGGCTAACTCCTGTGATACCCGACAAGAAGGACAACCCTGTCGCCATCGGGACGAATGCCACGCCTCTTTCGGCATGGTGACGGTTAAGGGACTCGGCGACGTTGGCTTATACCCGTATAACCAGACAGCACTCGAACGAGCACGGACTCGGCTCGGTGAGTCCCCAAATCCGCGAGCAGTATTGGACTCTTGCCTACTGACCGTTCTCCCCGAGGCGGATGGACATATCGACCAAGGCACCTATCCCCACGAGGGGACACGACGAAACTTCGACTTCAGAGTATCCACGCCGAAAGATGCGCTTCTCGCTCAGCATCCTTCGGCGGATCCGGAGCGGATGTACCGTGCTCTGGTCATCTGGGGCAACGAGAGACCACTCGCGAGTGGCATTCCTGATGCGTTTGCACTCGAAGCAGGCGATGCCTCGTCAAAGCCTGAACCCCCCACTCCGCCTCCACCACCTGGTCCCGGTCCTGGGCCACTGGAGAATCGATGGTTACCACTGTTACAGTGGCAGAACAACGAATTGCTCCCGGAGGATGAGGGCAACCTCCTTCGCGATGCACTCCGTGCCTTGACTGTCGATCGGCTACAACTCGATGAACAGAGAATCCACATCTATGGAGACCGCGGCAAAGCGATGCTCGATGATCTCTTTAATCGGACCTCGTTCGAGATCGAAGGCTCCCGCGGTCGAGTTGCCGGCGCTGACTCAATCAAGTTCAAACTGACGCGCAGGGCAGAGGACATGAGAGTCCTCGTGGCGGCTAGGTGGTTCAGGGACCACGGACACTTTGATATCTCTCAGGCAAAATGGCTGTGGCCCGAGGGGTATGACCCCGGGCAACTCATGCTGGAACTGGAAGACCGCCTTGACTCTTGGGCAGCCGAGGTTCGAGCCCGATTGCTGGAATCAACAGGCGGTGCGCGGCGTGCGTGCCAAGCGGTCGGCTTGAGGGCGCTCGCTCTTGCAGCTAGCGGACACGAAATTAATGAGATCTGCAAGTTGTCCGATGTTCTCCCAACGCCTTCCCGACTTGCCGAAACTGCGACTTCCGCCTGGCAAGGCGTCGATTTGGCGGCGTCGCAAATCGTCAGGAACCTTAACGCGAGCGATTACGTTGGTCAGTTCGCAGCGGTCCGGCAGGGCGACACTGGTGAGGCGCAACTCGTCGACCCACGCGAGTTTGAAGACGCGATGAGGCAATTTCTTGCAAAACCTGAAGTTTCTCTGCAAGAGCTTGCAGATTCGACGTCTGACCCATCTCTAACACAACATGCGAAGAAACTTCTGGACGCTCTTTCTGCGGCGGGTGAGCAGGAGGCCTCCTCTGCCTCGGAGACCTCCGCGGAAATAGCGCGATTACTAGAGGGTCAAGCGCCAGCAGTTATTTCGGAGGCTGCCTTCAGCATCGCTGACTCGGCGAAGAACGCCGGCTTCTTCCGGCCCACTGACCAGTGGAGAAAATTCAGCGACGCCATCGACCTTCTCTCGGCACATGACGGCTTCGATGCATTAGATCTTGGTACCGACACGGCACAACTCGTGCGCCACCAGTCCAAGATTCGTGGGAACCGACATCTCTGCGAGGCGCTTGTTTTCGTCAAAGAAGCGTTGGAACTCACACGCCAAGAATGTGAGCGTTCCAGAGGCGCATCCGTCGATCTCTCCGCGTTGCGCATCAAAGTTCAGCAGCAACTCGAGGAACTCAACGCGTTTGTTGACGCCATCGAAAGGCAGGGATGAGACATATGGTCGCTAATGCACGTGCGACGTGGGTCACTCGCACCGAAGACGCACTCCGACTCGCCGTCAACGTTTCCGCCGCGGAGAAGGAACAGGAAGATCTTGAGAACGCAGCCGGCAGTCTCCCCGAATTAGTTGAAGCCTTCGCCGCAATGGCGAAGGCCGCGTCCGTGGTGCGCGCGCTCGGATGGGAAGGGCGGAGTCTCGCGCCCGATATACGAAACGCCCTCCGACAGGCTGCTGAGAGTCTTGACAACCGCAAGATAGCGACAGCTTTAAGAGGTCTGGAACGATTTCGCGGAGATGCCAAGACGGACTTGATGAGCTTCTGGCATCAGTACGCAGCAGGGCGCCTCGGAAACGTGGCTGAATTGCAGGTCCTCGCCAGCACGCTTGGTGACATCGACGGACTGGCCGATCTCTCGGAGCGGCTGGAGTCAGTGCTTGGAGACTTGGCCCGTACGCAGGATCTGCTGCCCTCCGAGCGTTCGGCCCAATTGCTTAATGAAGTGGAATCTGCACTTCGCGACTTGGAAGGATCGCTACAACCTGAGTCGGTGCGTCGCTTCCTTTCCGCCGTAGCCCGCGGTGGTGCATCAATCGGCCTACTCACCAACGATGTGATCGACTGGCTGAGAGAACACAACGCGGTCCGAGGCTTCAGGATCGTCCCTGGATCGGCCCCAGAGCCAACAAATGACTGACACGCTCCAGAAGGCCTTAACCGCAATCGAACTTCGAGAAGCGGAACTTCTTTCGTGGGGCGCAGTAGGAGCGCAGTGGCAACGCCCCGAGTTGATCGACCTTTTAAAGGAATACGGCGATGCAGAGAGTCTTCTTACCGAGATGCTCCAACTCGCTATGGTGGTTGAGACGCCTGCCAACGGGTACCGCTCGCGCAGTGCGGAGACCGTACGTCTCCTTGCGACCTTGAGACAGGCATTTCGTAGTGAACTCATTCTTCAGGGCAGGCCACTCGTATTGGACTACCGGTTTCTGCAACGTCCGCGGCGCCGGCCGATGCGGAATATCCCCGATACCGAGTTGAAGGCCGCGAGTCGGGTATTTCTGAAGACCCGCGGTGAGCAGGTCTTGGAGGCCCTAACGCCTGAGACTGTATCCGCATTCCAAGTGAGGTCAACAAAGTCGATCCTTGATGCGCTGACGAATAACGAGCCTGCAGGCGTGGTCGTCACTGCTGGTACAGGAAGTGGCAAAACACTAGCGTTTTACATGCCGATGTTGGCATGGATAGCTGACCAGAATGACTCAACGTCAGGTGTGTCAGCGCTCGCACTGTACCCACGCAACGAACTCCTAAAGGATCAGTTACGCGTCCTTGTTTCCTATGCCCTCAAGCTTTCAGGTGCGAAGAGCAACACTCCCTGGATTTCTCTCGCGACGTGGTTCGGACCTACGCCTTTTTCGGCCAAGTCGGTTCGTGAAGGTTGGGCCGAGGGATGGCGGCAAACCTCGGCGGGGTACGTCTGCCCGTTTCTCCGATGCCCCGGATCCTCCTGTGAGAGCGACCTCATCTGGCCGTTGCGGGAGCTAAGGAACGATGTTGAGCTTCTGAGATGCACAGCGTGCAACATCGAGATCCCCGGAGCAGTTCTGCGTCTAACGCGCGACTCGGCGAGAAGTCAGCCCGCGAAGGTGATGCTCAGCACTACTGAGTCCCTAAACCGGCAACTGTCGGCACCAGGCAACCTCCGGGCATTTGGGGTGATGGGGAACAGTCTGCGCGCCGTGCTCCTCGATGAAGTTCATACCTACGAGGGGGCTACCGGAGCGCAAAATGCGTTTCTCTTCCGACGGCTAAAGAAGGCCCTTGGTCATCAGCCCTTGTGGGCGGGTCTTTCCGCCACACTTGCGGAGGCTGGACAGTTCTTCGGACGGCTGGTCAACATTGACCCCGGGATGGTTACGTTGGTGGAGCCCGATCCCTCTGAAATGGAGGAGTCGGGCGCTGAGTACCTTCTCGCATTGCGGCACAATCCGCACGGCAAGACCGGCCCGCTCTCCGTAACGATCCAGACTGCAATGGCGATCAGTCGCACGCTCGATCCAATGACCGGGAACCCGTTCGACCCACCGGTCGATTCTCACGGCATCTTTGGCAGTCGGGTCTTCGCCTTTACGGACAAGCTCGACAGCACCAACAGGCTCTACTGGGACTTGCTCGATGCCGAAGGGTGGGCCTGGCCCGGTCGGCCGAGCAGGAGCGCAAATCCACTCACTCTGGCGCACCTGCGATCTCGGGATCAGGGTCGGTTGCCAGCAACTAGACGCGAGGATCCTTCTCTGAGGGATTCGGAGGGCCAGTATTGGTGGTTGCCTGAGGCATTAGGCCACGAGATCGACGGTGACGTTCAGAAACGCATCGACCGAACGAGTTCCCAGGATAGTGGGGTGGCGGCTGATGCAGACGTCATCGTCGCCACCGCAAGCCTCGAGGTCGGGTTCGACGATAATCGGGTAGGCGCAGTACTGCAGCATAAAGCGCCTCGTGATGCAGCCCAATTCCTACAACGGAAAGGCCGAGCCGGCCGCAACGCCGCGACGCGACCCTGGACCATCGTCGTGCTGAGCGACTGGGGTCACGACCGAGAGGCATGGGATGCATACGACATGCTCTTCAGTCCGGTAGTCCCTGCCCGCAGCCTGCCGTTAGACAACCTCTATGTCATGCGCATCCAAGCCGTCTATAGCTTGCTCGACTGGCTCGCGAACGAACTTCGCTACGGCAAAAATTCGAGTTGGGCCGATGCAGCTGGCCCGGCGGACATGTTGTCCAAGGACGCGAACTGGATACAGCAGCATAGGGACCGCCAAGAACGGATGGCGTATCTACTTAGTGCATTGTTGCGCGATGGCGCTGAACGCGCCTCGCTAATTCGGCATCTTCGCAGAGCGCTTGCGCTGCAAGAAGGGCCCACGACAGACGTCATACTCGACAAACTACTCTGGGAAGCGCCGCGACCGCTTCTCGGCGCAGTTGTTCCGACCTTGCGGCGAAGATTAGTGGATCAGTGGTCAGCCGAGAGACCGGCGGAAGATGATGCAGGGGTGCGGACTCGTACGCCATTGCGTGATTTTGTTCCAGGCAATTTGTTCGATGACCTACTCGTCCCGGACGTGGAATTTCGGGTTCCTTGGGCACGCGGTGAGGTGCGTGTCGAGCACTTACCCGCGCTGAGAGCCATCAGGGAGTTTCTGCCTGGCAACGTATCTCGCCACTTTGGTGTATGGGCGACGAACAAACGTCACTGGATGTCGATGCCGGACGATATCGACGCCGATGGGTTTCGGTTAGCCGACCTCTCAACCTTTGAAGGCATCTACATCGACGATATCGAGACTCCCGAGGGGAACGTTCCCGTTTACGCGCCTCACGCCGCAACGCTGAGGCCGGTGCCCGAACACGTCAGTGATGCCTCCTCGATGCGAGCTGATTGGGTGTTGCGGGCTATACCTCTCGGAGACGGAACTCGACTGCGACTGTCCGGACCCGTCGCGAACATGTTCGAAGAGTTGACTGCGCACCTCCACAGCCAAGGCGGCGGCATGCGCGTCTTGCGCTTTGCGTGCACTGCGCGAGGTCAGCTGTGGTCCAATGGTCAAGCGCAACTAGAGAGATTGCGCTTTCAGACAAGCGTGGCCGGTTCACGAACGCAAGCCGCCCTTGGCGTGGAAATTTACGTTGACGCTATTCGAGGGCGAGTTAAGCTCCCGATTTTCGACAATGACATCACTGCCCAGGAGCGAACAGACTGGCTCTGGGAATCAATATATCGGTCATCCCAATTGCCGGTCGAAGTCTCCACTTTCGATCGTCAGGCCTTAGCTGACTGCGCCGAATTATTCTCAGCCTCATGGGACTGGACCGAGGGTGAACCAGACGCACCCCAGTTCAGAGCAGGCTTGACACACGCCGCCGAACGACTCGAGTTGCACGATACGGCGAATCCCGGCACCCTCTCGGATTGGTTGAGTGACGCTGATGCGGTTACAGCGGTGCTGGGTTGCGTTTTCTCATCCCGCGAATCAACACGATCTGAGCAGTGGATCGAGTCACTGAACCGTCGATTTACCCAATCCGCAGCTGAAACCCTTCTGGCCGCCCTGCGAAGCGCGAACGTCGAAGACCTCGTAATTGATCTTGATCCTGACACTCCAGGCCAGTTCTTCATTACGGAACAGTCGCCGGGGGGAACAGGTCATGTCGAGTCGCTCACTATGAAGATGATTGAGGAGTCGGAGAAACTCGCAATGGCGATCGCCGACGTCTTACGACCGTCCGATATGGAATCGCTCGATGAGCAATTGCGAAGCGTCATCAGCGCAACTGACCCTGCAGTGCGATCGGCCGTCGCAGGACTAGCCACAAGTTGGCGAGCCGGCCACGAAGCTGTGCGTGCGGCAATGGAGAAATTGGACAACGCTCTTGAAGCGGCGGAAATTGTTCTGGGGCACGCAGCGAAGACCGCGGTCGCGACCCGTTTAGCTGGTCCCGGTGCCTCGCCGGACTTCATCGACGAGCTACAACACTGGCTGCACGCGCGGGATGCAGTTCAGCAATCAAGTGGTTTGGCAGTTACACCCCGCACTCTGGCAGCGCTTCTTGCGAACAGGCGCGAGGCAGACCCATTCCTTCACCTCAGCGAACCAAGCGAAAGCGCTAGGTCCAGAGCGATCGCCAATGTCTTGTGGCCTTGGGGCCAGCTGGTCCGGCCGACTGAATCTTTCAATCCGTACGCCGACTGGCCAGTCAGGTCGATCGAGCTCGTCAGGAAGCTCTGGCACACCCCGATCGAGACTCTCGACATCACAGAGTGGGATGAAACGACGCGATCTGCTGTACATGATGCGCTCTGTACGTCAGGCCAAATCATCCTCCGGACGGCTGTGGGAATGAGACGAACTCTCAGGACGGCTCTCATTGATCTCCAGACCACACCTGTCGAGGTCGGACCGCTCTGGTGCCACCCGGAGGTCCTGGCCGTACAGGAGCATGGCTCGACGAAAACAGCAAGGCTCCTTCTCAGGGAGACGTGGTGAACCGGGTTATCCGTAAATCGCAGAGTGCAAGTGCCAGTGAAGCCGCTGATTTGCTTGCCGGTCTATTCAGCGCTGAACTGTGCTTACCTAGTACCTGTTTGTGGTTGGTGTCCCCGTGGATCTCTGACGTCGAGTTGATT
Source organism: Actinomycetota bacterium (assembly GCA_046093905.1). Classification (GTDB taxonomy): domain Bacteria; phylum Actinomycetota; class Acidimicrobiia; order Acidimicrobiales; family Ilumatobacteraceae; genus Casp-actino8. The sequence goes on along the minus strand of JBJTGN010000136.1, from coordinate 2,154 downwards.
GACAACTCAGCGGGCGGATTCGACGAACTGGCCCGCCATGGCCGTAGGCCAATACGCCTTACAGAGGTACTCGTCACGCTCGCCAGCCAGGGCAGTCACATTGTGGTGGGAACAACGACAGATGAACACAACACCAAATTCCTACACAAGCTTCGTCTTCTTGCAGAAGATGTCCGGGTTGCGGACAAGTTGACGATTTCGATTGACCATACGGACAACCTGCATACGAAGGCTTTGACGGGCGACGATTTTGCCTTGAGTGGGAGTATGAACATCACTTTCAACGGCATTCAGATCCGGGAGGAATTGATCGATCTTCGTACCGAGACTGCCTATGTGGCGGAGGCGCGGATGGCTGCCTACGAACGCTTCGGTGGTGTTCTGTGAATGTCGCGGATGCGATACCGGGATTGGTAGGGGACTTCAATCGATTTCAACCGCTGTCTGACCGGGTCGAGGGGTTTGTCGACGCGCAAGTCAAGCGGTTCAGGCCAAAGACCAGTGACTGGCTCGTCCTTCCATGGACCGATGGTTTCTACCTGTTCAGTGAAGACATGGAAGGCCAACGCCGGGGCAGGGAGGTGGTTTCAGCTTTTCTGGGGCCCAGTGTTGCGAATATCGAGAGCATTACCGACGCCACGTTGGCCGAGAAATTGCCCGAAGCATGGAGAGCAACTGACCTGGTGCGTGCGTCATCTTTGAGGTTGGTCGGTGGTCAATCAAACGCCGAAAAAATGGTGGCCCGACTGGAAGACATGGTCGCTGCTCTAGGGGGGCGTACCAGGCACACGCTGGAGATCAAACCCACTCCCAGCGATCTGTTGAGAGATTTCAGGTTGGCACTCCTTCGTCGAGATGACGAAGCATCGCGACTGTTGCTCGATGAAATCGTGTTGACCGGACATGTAAGTGCCGAGAATCTCCGCTACCTCCGTCTTGAATACCTCGCGGCTTTCGAGAGATGGGCCGAGATGCGAGCCCTGCCGTATCTGCGGACGATGCTGCAGGCGCGCCGCCCGCGGGCCGTATCCGAGACCCTCTTGCGGATGGTCTGGTGGACGGAACTAGTTGGTGTTGAAAACCTGAGTCCCTTGAAGGCCTTTGCGGAACGTGACGTGATGGGCGCGTACGGTCCGCTCTTAAGGTCCGTCCGTGTCCCGTCCACGCCGGCAGGCCGATTGGTCGGTTTCCTCTGTGCCTCAGTCGATGCTGATAAAGCACGCCAAGAGGAAATCATTGGTTCGGCGGTGGACGATGCCGAGCAATTGAGACTTCGAGGTCTCCTTTCCGATTCGTCCCCGCCACCAGCTCCGGTCGCGCCGGAGATTGATCCGCTAGTCGCCGCGTTCGAGATGGGCCGCTATTCGGCGGTCATCGATTCCTTCCTTGCTGAACCTTCACCGAGATACGCCGATCTCGCGGTCCAGGCGGTTCTCGAGTCGGGGGCTTTAGAACACGCGAGGAACGTCTTTACTGCCGTCAGTGATTTGGATTCACTTGGTGAGCTCACACTTGGACGCCGCGCCCGGCGCGATTTTGAGGATTTAGAACGCCTCGCAAGTGACACCTGTACAGGTTGGGATGACTGGTCGCTTCGGCTCGCCGATGATGTGCGTTGGTCGGACGCGGGTCCTGTTCTCCGGGACTCAGCGGGCTCGTGGAAACCCATTGGATCGCTGGATTCGAAGCAGATCGATCAGGTCTGCGGCGCTCTCCTCGGTGCAGTGGGGGGCCCCAACGACGACCAATTGCGAGCGAGTCTGGATGTCTTGTGTATGGAAGCGGTCTCACAACTGAATAGAGGCTCAGCCAACGAATTTTGCAGAACGATCCTGTTGTTGTTGTCCGAGCAAGAGAACTTCAGTGAGATGGTGCGGGGCGCCTACCTGGATCTTTTTGCGGCTTGGCTCGAGGCTGGGCCATCGCCAGCTGAGTACGGCGAGGTCATTGAGTTGACTTCAAAGATTTGGATGCGGGTTCGTTCCCCGAACGCGGTGAGTTGGGCAATCAGCATTCTGGAAGCTTCAGCGGACGCGCCGTGTCCGGATTCCCAGGCCCGCTTAAACCTGGCAGCCCAGCTCATCAACGAGATCCGCGCCAGGTATCACTCCGGGGCAAGCCTTCGGGAACGCGCGGAGATAGAAGACCTTGCGG
>JBJTGN010000135.1:0-6854 GCA_046093905.1 Actinomycetota bacterium | reverse complement strand
TTGCCACCCACGACGTTTCAGAGGCTTCGACGTGCGACCGAATCTTGTTGCTTGCCGGACGGATTGTCGCAGACGGGCCTCCGGGGGAGGTCCTGACACCGGAAAACCTTCTCGAGACCTTCGGAATCGGACTTGCACGAGTCGGCGATCGGCTGATCGTGACCGAACACATGCACAATCACTGACGCTTCGGACGTGGAGTTCCTTCTACCTGGATCACGAATCGACCTTGCGATGAGGCCACAATGGTTCGGCGCGCCGACGCTGGTGCCGCTGTGTACGCATCGAGCGATTGAACTCATCGAGGGAACCCAATGGAATTCACGTGGACCAAGGATCAAGAAGATCTGCGCGAACGGGCCGCGGAGGTAGCTCGTCGAGCCGTGGCGAAGTACGGGCGAGCGAATGATTCGTGGATCAATGGTTGGTCGAAGGAGTTCGCAGCAGAACTCGGGGCTCTCGGATGGATCGGTCTCACTTGGCCGGCCGAATTCGGTGGAGGTGGCCGGCCTGCGATCGACCGGCTGATCATCGGCGAGGAACTGATCAAAGCTGGCGCCCCGATCGGTTCGATGTGGTTTGCCGACCGTCAGATGGGCCCCACATTGATTGCCTACGGGCGTCCAGATCAACAGGCGGAATTTCTTCCGAAGATTCTCACGGGCGAATCGACGTGGTGCATCGGGATGTCGGAACCTAATGCCGGCTCGGACTTGGCGTCGTTGAAGACTCAGGCCGTTCGAGACGGTGACGAGTGGGTCATCAATGGTCAAAAGATCTGGACGAGTTTCGGTGAAGTGGCCGACTACTGCTACTTGATCTGCCGGACCTCGTTCGACGGCCCACCGCATGCGGGCATCAGCGAGATCATCGTGCCCATGGACACTCCTGGAATCGACATTCGTCCAATTCAGGACATGACGACGAATCGCCACTTCTGTGAGGTGTTCTATACCGATGTCCGCGTCCCCGTGGAGAATCTCGTGGGTGTCGAAGGCAACGCGTTCAAGCAGACGATGCGGCAACTCGAACATGAGCGCGGAGGAATCGACCGGCTCGTATCGAACTACGCGCTCTACTGCATGGCTCGTGAAAGGGCGGACACCTCCGACCCACGAGTGCGTCAGAGGATTGCCCGACTGGAGTCGATGTACCGCATCGGTCGCATTCTCGTGATTCGAGAGGTGCTGCACCAGGCACCGTCGGGCTTCTCGGCCGCGACCAAGTGTTTCTGTACCGAGCACGAGTGGGAAGTGGCGCAGTTCGTCGCCGAGACCCTCGGTGCCGAAGCAACTCTCTGGAACGAGGTCACTCAGGGGCTTGCCTACGCGCCGGGGTACACGATCATGGGTGGGACATCGAATGTCATGCGCAACATTCTCGGCGAGCGCGTTCTCGGTCTGCCCAAATAATCCGGGACGACGTGTGGCGGCGACATCTGTCGGCGGAACTACCGTGTGAGTACGGAACCACGGGGGTGGTGGGCCGATCTGAAACGGGGGAACGATGTCGAACTGGAATTTTGCTGACGCGTACGAATTGATTGCAGCTCGCACGCCGAATCATCCGTGCATGGTGCAGGGCGACAGGACGGTGACGTGGGCCGAATTCAATGCCCGCGCCAACGCGCTTGCAGCAGACATGTTGAACCGAGGGCTGACACAGCAGAGCAAAGTCGCTGCGTATCTCACCAACTGCCCGGAGTACCTCGAAACGTATGTGGCGGCATTCAAAGGAGGGTTTGCTCCGGTCAACACGAACTACCGATACGGTCCCGACGAAGTCGCCTATCTCTTCGACAATGCCGATGCAGAGGCAGTGATTTTTCACTCGTCCTTTGCAGATCTGCTCGACGGGATTCGGGGGCGCCTCTCGAAAGTCAAGGTCTGGTACTGCGTTCGAGAAGGTGGAGATGCGGTTCCGTCCTGGGCTCACGACTACGACTCCTTGGTGAACCCTGGTCGTCAGGAGAATGTGTCGGGTCCATGGGGGAGGAGCGGTGACGATCTCCTCCTGCTCTATACGGGTGGCACAACGGGAATGCCCAAGGGAGTCATGTGGCGTCAAGACGACTTGTTCAATGTTCTCGGCGCTGGTGGAAACGCAGTCCTGGGAGTGCCACCAGCCACAACTCTCGAGGAACTGGCATCTCGTCCAGATCCGAGTCAGCCAGGACTGGTCCTGCTTTCGGCATGTCCATTGATGCACGGCACGGGACAGTTCTCGAGTTTCATCGCTCTGAACATGGGCGGGTGCATCGTCACTCTTCCTTCCAAGCACTTCGACGTGCATGAACTTCTCGCTGAAGTCGAGCGAAACAGCGTGCGAACCCTCGTGATTGTCGGCCAGGCTTTCGCAGGTCCGATCCTCGAAGCACTCGAGGCTGAGCCAGGCCGTTACGACTTGAGCAGTTTGATGATGATCAGTTCATCCGGTGTGATGTGGAGCCAGGAGAACAAGGCCGGCTTGCTCAGGCACATACCGCAAGTCGTTCTCTTCGATTCGTTTGGTTCTTCAGAAGCCGTCGGCATGGGCGGTTCGGTGAGTGCAGCCGGAGCTGCAACCGAGACCGCAAAGTTTCAGTTGGGGCCGACGTGTGCTGTCTTCACCGAAGATGGACGACGAGTGCAGCCGGGGGCGGGTGAGCGGGGGCTTGTCGCCGTCGGCGGTTTCATCCCGCTCGGCTATTACGGAGACGATGCAAAGACAGCTCAAACGTTTCGCATCTTCGAAGGTCAGCGATGGTCGGTGCCTGGTGACTGGGCCGAAATCGCCGCAGATGGAACGCTGGTACTTCTCGGGCGTGGCTCCGTCTGCATCAACACGGGAGGCGAGAAGGTCTTTCCCGAGGAAGTCGAGGAAGCCATGAAGACCCACGCGGCAGTCCGCGACGCCGTTGCAGTTGGAATTCCGGATCCCCGTTTCGGAGAAACGATCTGTGCTGTGGTCGAAGCGAATGAGGGGACGAAGGTCGAACTGTCGGAGCTCAGTGAGCACGTGAAGTCGGCGCTTGCGGCATACAAGGCTCCGCGTCATCTCGTCCTTGTCGATACCATCGGGCGTGCGCCGAACGGCAAGGTCGACTACAAGCGTTTGAAGGCACTCGCCGTCGAGCGTCTAGGAGTGACGTGAGCAATCGAAGTGAAAATGTGTCCGGTGCTGGTGTCGTCGGCCTTCGGGCCCTGCTCGCAGCGGGCGACAGCGATCTCATGCCCGGAGTCTGGGATGCCTTGTCGGCGCGGATCGTTGCGGCTGCCGGTTTCTCGACAGGTTTTCTCTCTGGGTTCGCAGTTGCCGGTACTTTGCTCGGCAAACCGGACGTCGGCTATCTCACCCAGACCGAAATGGCTGAAGTTGCCCGTCGCGTGTGTGCCGCGGCACCCGATCTCGACATCGTCGTCGACGCTGACACCGGTTACGGGAATGCAGCCAATGTGGTTCGTACCGTGGAACTGTGGGAGGCGGCCGGAGCTCATGGGATGTTCCTCGAAGATCAGGTGTGGCCGAAGAAGTGCGGCCACATGGCGAACAAGGAAGTCATTGCTCGAGATGAATGGCTGGCAAAGCTGCGAGCCGCGCGCGACCACCGTCACGACATCTTTCTGACTGCCCGTACCGACGCGCGAGCGGCAGTGTCGCTCGATGAGGCACTCGAACGTGGGCGCATGGCGCGTGATCTCGGCGTCGATGCGGTCTTCGTCGAAGCACCAGAAAGCATCGCGGAACTCGAAAGGATTGCTCGCGAATTGTCCGGAGTTGTTCTCGTTGCGAACATGGTGGAGAAGGGCAGGACTCCCTTGCTGACTCCTTCAGAATTGGCTGACCTCGGATTTCGGTTGATTGTGTCGCCTCTGTCAATTCTGCTCACCGTCGCGGAATCGGTGCGCTCCGCTGCTGAGACGTTGATGAACGAAGGCACGATGCGAAACAATCTCCAGAATCTCATGACGTTCGACGCCTTCACGTCAGTCGTCGGTCTGCCCGAACATCTCGAAAACGAACGGAAGTACGCGTCAGGTTCGCAGTCGTAGCAAAGTTGTCTGCCTCGGGGTTAGTCTGGCGTCGTTCATCCAGAGTGGTCCGAGAGATCGGACCCGGCAACCTGGGCGGGAGCCCCAAGGTGCCTCCTCGTCGGATTTCCGGCGAGGGATGTGGTCGGCGTTGTCGGCAACGAAGCCTTCCCGGATGGACGCGATGACACCGCCCCCGTCCGCAAAGGAGAATTGATGACTCCAGCATCACCACTTCCGGTGTCTGGTGCGTGGCGTCCCGGTGATCATCCGGGTGATCGTCAGTTCTTCGTTCTGCCGGCACATCGCAAGACGGCAATCGATGCCGGACTCGTTCTCTCCGATGTCACGACGGCATACGAGACCTGGGGGACTCTGAACGCTGCAGCGGACAATGCGATTCTGCTGTGTCACGCGTGGACGGGGGACAGCCACGCATCTGGCCGTGCATCGGATGGTCACCCCACACCCGGTTGGTGGGAGGGAATTGTCGGACCGGGACTGTCGATCGATACGAACTCGTGGTTCGTCGTGTGTGCGAACGTTCTCGGTGGTTGTCAGGGCTCGACCGGTCCTGCCTCTCCTCATCCCGATGACGGCAAACCGTACGGTTCGCGCTTCCCGGTGGTGACCATTCGCGACATGGTGCGAGTTCAGGCGCGCCTCGCCGATCATCTCGGTGTCGATGTTTGGCACAGTGTGATCGGCGGTTCCATGGGTGGAATGCAAGCACTCGAATGGGCAGTGACATTTCCCGAGCGCTTGCGCTCAGTTGTGCCAATTGCAACGTGTGCTCAAGCCTCTGCTCAACAGATTGCATGGGGATCGATCGGACGTCGCGCAATTCGCAACGATCCGAATTGGCGAGGCGGTGATTACTACGACGCGGAACCGGGTAACGGGCCTCATGAGGGTTTGGCTACTGCGCGCATGGTGTCGCAGGTGACGTTTCGAAGTGACAACGTTTTCTCGGATCGCTTCGGACGGGAGATGGTGGGTGGAAGCCGTCCGCACGCGCTCGATGGACAATTCGAAGTGGAGAGGTACCTCGAGTATCACGGAAGCAAACTTGCGCAACGCTTCGATGCGAACAGTTACATGGTCATCGGTCGCGCCATGGATCTCCACGACTTGGCTCGTGGTCGAAGCAATCTGTCAGCGGCGATGAAACGAATCCGCGTTCCTACTTTGACGATGAGTATCTGGAGCGACTTTCTCTATCCCGAATATCAGCAATTGCAGATTCGGGACATGGTCAAGTCGCACGGCGTCCGCGCGGAGAATGTCGAGATTGATTCTCCTCATGGGCACGATGCATTTCTGATCGACGTGGACCAAGTCGGTCCACCACTGCGCCGCTTTCTCGAATCTCTCGAATGACGACGACAGCGACCTACAGGAGACCGTCGATCACGTCGATGGCTCGACTCGTCGAGGGGATGCGCAACAAAACCCTTGTTTCGCCTTGGAGAATGTAGATCTCCCGTTTTGTCGGGGGGTTCGGGCTCTTTGCAATTGGCCGGTAGCGACCGCGCATTTTCCAAGCTCGAGGACCTCTGGCAGACACGACGAGATGGTCGCCATCGACGAGAATCCGGACTTCTTTCCACGTGCCCTCGGGATTGTCTTGCGGACCGAGTGCTTGGATTCGAGCGATCATGCGTCGACCGTCTTTGCTCGACCAATGAGGTTCAAGTCTCGTCAGGAGCCAGAAAAGGGTTCCACACACCCCGAGAAAACCGACAGTGCTGGCGATGTCGACCACGACTGAACCGATCACACCCGCAAGTGTCGCAGAATTCCCCGCGGAAGTAGCGACCTAGGTTTGGGAAAGTCCCAGATGACGTCAGACTGGACGGGTGAACGCCATCTGGAATCTGCTCTCGTTTAGTGGATCGTCTGTCGTGGCGAACCTCGATACCACGAAGTTGGCCGATGAGGGCAGCACTCGCACGGTGTTGGTGGTGTCTGCGGTCCTCGTCGTCGCTGCATTCGTGCTGATCGGTGTCACAGTCTGGTTCTGGCGCAACACTGTCCCAGATCCTGATGCACTCGAATCCTTGGTCTTCTTCGAAGAGCGCGTCGTCGACGGAACTCAGGAACCAGATGTCGTGCAACGTCAGCGGACGATGCGGACGACTTCCGAGGGTGGGAAGCACCACGGACTCCATCTTCCTGTGCGTCATCGCCGCGAGGCCGACTCGAAGGCTGATCGAACCGAGACAACGGAGCGGTCGGATGGTCGCCGGATGCGCCGACACCGTGATCGCTGACACTTGATCGCCGACAGAGCGGCTGTTGGCAACGGGCCGCTTCATGCTGCTGCCGGTGGCGAAGGTCCAGTATCGTACGTCCATGGCTGAACTCGATCTCGATGCAATGATCGCCCGTTTTCAGCAGCGTGCAGCTGCAGTGAAGAAGCGTCCTTTGCCTCCCGTGGCGGGCGAGGAACGACAATTGTTCATCGAGCAGGCCAACACCGACTTCATGGATTTTGCACTGATCGGTGGTGCGACGGCAGTGATTGAAGATGGGGTCCTCGTCCTGCGCGTCGATCTGAGGCCATCGAACAGCAGCTCATGAAGTCAGCCTCGGTCGAGGCACGGTCGGACTCGCTTGCGATACCAGCGGTCGCTCTGGCCGTTGTCGCATGGGGAGTCGGACCTTTGCTCGTGCGAGGCATGGGTGTCTCTGGGTACACAGTCGCGCTGTATCGAATGTGGCTCGGTGTGCCGGCAATGTTGCTCGCGGCTCATCTCTGGGGGAAGCCGCTGACCTTCGCAGTATTTCGCCAGTGCATCCTTCCCGGAGTCTTCTTCGGCTCGTCGATGATGATGGGGTTCA
>JBJTGN010000134.1:0-4577 GCA_046093905.1 Actinomycetota bacterium | reverse complement strand
ATTCATGAAGGTCCTTTCGTTGGGGATGGGATCAGATGGACGTGTATCCATGAGGTGAACCCGAAGATGAATGAGCCCGATGGGCGGAGACCGACTCTACAAGGAATTCCCGACAGGGGGAGTCGGGATTCAAAAAATCGGGACGATGCGTTGACAATGAGACAACTTGGGTCTTAGTGTCTCAGCCCATGGTGACCGTTGACACGTCTCCGGAGGAGCGGATTCTCGATGCCGCCCGTCGTTGTGTCGACCGGTGGGGTCTTGCCAAGTTGACGATCGACGATGTCGCTGTCGAGGCAGGTGTGTCGCGCGCGACTCTGTACCGATTGTTCCCCGGTGGGAAGGACGTCCTCTTCGATGCGCTGCGAGTTCGGGAACTCTCGGAGTTCTTCCAGGGCATGCGCAACAGCATTGTCGAGGTCGACTCACTGCTCGACTTCGCAGTGCACGTCTCCGTGTACGCGACGCGCGAGATGAGAAGCGATGAGCATCTCGCAATGATGTTGGCGACCGAGGAGGGTTCGGCCCTCAAGTCGTTGACTGTCGAAGGACTGCCACGAATCTTGGAAGTGGCCTCGGAGTTCATCACACCACTCGTGGGCGACTACATCGAGCGCGATGACGCCGAAGTCTTCGTCGAACTCGTCACGCGTCTCGTGATCTCACACTTCCTGGCTCCGAGTATTCACTTCGATCTTTCCGATCCGACGTCGGCGCGCAAACTCTTTGCACCGTTCGTCGCTGCACTGCATCACCAGCCGACGTGAAACGTCCCGAACATCACATCAACCATCTCACCAATCTCGACACAGAGGAGAACCACACATGAGCATCACCGAACACGAGAGCCAAGACCTCATCGGTCGAGGCGAATTGAACGACGTCGAAGCGATTCTCGCTGTGACGAACACAGATGTGGACGAAGTCCAGCACATCGTCAAGGACAACGCGGATGCCATCTTCACGTGGGACTACACCTTGTCCCGTCCGGCACTGCGTAAGCTCTACGAAAAGGCCAAGACTGGTCAGTGGAACGGCACCACTGATCTGCCCTGGGACACCGACGTCGACCTCGAAGAGACCGTGACAGCAGACCAGGTCGCCTTCTCGGCTGGTTTGACTCCCAACCACTACGACGGCACGGTTGTGTCGAAGTGGAGTGACAAGGAGTGGATGGAATTCGGCATCGAGCAGCGCAAGTGGAGCCTTTCGCAGTTCCTCCATGGGGAACAGGGCGCCCTCCTGTGCACAGCGAAGATCACCGAGACGGTGCCGTGGTACGACGCGAAGTTGTACGCAAGCACCCAGGTCGTGGACGAGGCTCGTCACGTCGAGGTGTTTGCCCGGTACCTCGAGGAGAAGATGGGTGGCGGCTACCAGATCAATGCCCACCTGCGGATGCTTCTCGACGACATCGTCAACGACAGCCGCTGGGACATGACCTATCTCGGCATGCAGGTGATGGTCGAGGGACTCGCGCTCGCGGCATTCGGCTACATGCACCAGTTCACGGGAGAACCACTCCTCAAGCAGCTCCTGCGCTACGTCATGAGTGACGAGGCTCGCCACGTCGCCTTCGGTGTGCTCTCGCTTCAAGAGGTGTACAAGGAAATGAGCGACGCGGAGATCAAAGAGCGCCAGGAGTTCGCCTACGAGGCTTCCGTGCGAATGCGCGATCGATTCATCTCCCAGGAAGTGTGGAACCGGATGGGCGTCAACACCCGCGACGTCGTGCCCTTGGTCCTGCGTGACCCGACGCGTGCAGTCTTCCAGCAGATGTTGTTCGCGAAGATCGTGCCGAACTGCAAGAAGCTCGGACTTCTCGATCGCAACGATTCGTGGCTGCGTCGCCGTTACGAGGAGATGGGCGTCATCCAGTTCGAGGACATGGACGACACTGGTGAGGAATACATCAAGTTCGAGCTTGGTGAAAAACTCGAAACAGACGCCTGATCCGACCTGTCGACGGGCACTACCGTCGGGAACATGAAATGGCTCGCGAGTGACCTGGTTCGCGCGCTGTCCGAATGGAGTCTGACGAGGGAGCAGTCGCATCTCGTCGGGCCGGACATCGAGATCCAGGGTGCACATTTCGATTCGCGCGAGATTGTTGCAGGTCAGATGTTCGTTCCGCTCGTCGCCGATCGTGACGGGCACGACTTCATTGGCGATGCACTGCGCTCCGGCGCATCTGCATACCTCACGTCGCGCACGGACGTCATCGATCGCTATGGCGGGACGGCAATTCTCGTGCCTGACACGGCGATTGCCCTGCGTGACGCCGCGACTTGGGTTCGGACGAAGTTCCCCGCCTCGACGGTGACGATCGGAATCACAGGATCTGTCGGAAAGACATCGACGAAGGACTTCGCCGCCGCAGCACTCGGGGGAGTGCGCAGGGTGTCGGCGAATGTCCGCAGCTTCAACAATGAACAAGGCCTACCCATCACGATTTTGAATGCGCCGATCGACACCGAGGTTCTGGTTCTCGAAATGGGAATGCGGGGATTCGGACAAATCGCCGACCTCTGTCGAGTCGCTCGCCCGGCAATCGGTGTCGTCACGTCGATCGGCGAAGCGCACACCGAGTTGGTCGGCGGTATCGAAGGAGTCGCTCGAGCCAAAGGTGAGTTGATTGAGGCATTGCCTCCTCAAGGAGTGGCCATCCTCAACGGAGACGATCATCGAGTGCGTGCGCTCTCATCGCGATCGGTCGCTCCGGTGATCCTCTATGGGGAATCAGCGGATTGCGACGTACGCATTTCGGACATCGCAATCGACGATCGAGGTCGGACGCGAGCGGTTCTCACGGCAGAAGGTGTGAGTGCAGACCTGGTCCTCGCAATTCCTGGGCGGCACATGGTGTCGAATGCGGCAGCTGCAGTCGCAATGGGAGTTGCGATCGGAGTCCCGCTCGAACCGATGGTGCGCGGACTTGCGTACGCCCACGTCTCGGCTCACCGAATGCGCCTCGTTCGCACTCGATACGGTGTGACGATTCTGGATGACTGCTACAACGCCAATCCGACGTCGATGAGGGCCGCATTGGAAACTCTCGCAGCGATCGGCTCCGAGCCGAGACTGGCAATCGTCGGCGTGATGGCAGAACTGGCGGATCCGCAAGAGGCACATCTCGAGATCGCGGGTCTGGCGAAGAGTCTCGGAATCCAACTTCTTCCCGTCAGCACCGATCTCTACGGTGTTGCACCGGGCGACGTGTCGGAGATGATCGACCTGATCGGATCACTTCCGACCGAAGCGTCAGTACTGGTGAAGGGAAGTCGCGTTGCCGGACTCGAAAGAATCGTCGACGCTGTCATTGAGTGAGAAAAGCAGCCTTCGGGAGTCGGTCGAGGTTCGCAAACCTCGACAAGAACAGCGCGAAGAGTGCGCCGAAGAGCAGGACCCAGCGAGCACCGATCGCATCGATGATCGGTCCTCCAGCGAGTCCGCCGAGCGTGACGGTGCCGCCGAATGCCATGAACCACAACGGCATCACCGACACTCGTTCGGTGTCCTTCAGGTTCTGTTGGAACACCGTGACCATGGCATTGGCGGACATGAAATAGAAGGCACCGAGGAAGAAACCGATGGGAAAGGCCGGCGCAGGATGGCGCACGATCGCAAATGCCGCAAGGCTGATTGCGAAACCGAAAAAGCCTCGCCGAATGACCTTGGGTCGATGTGATTGTGCAAGAAACGTCCCCGTGGCAAGAGCGCCGCACAGCGCCCCGAAACCCCAGATCGCATACAGCCATCTGTACGTCGGACCGACAGGACTGATCCCGAAGTTGAGTCGTGCTACTGATGAGAACAGCGCAACGTAGACCAGCGAAAAGAACGAAAAACTCGCCATCGTCACCAGGAGTCGAGCGAGCACTCGCCGTTCGCGACTGATGCGCAGACCTGTCAAGGCCCGTCGCCACCCGGTCTCGGGATGAGTGCCGCGAATATTGGGAAGAGCGACGCGGCTCAGGGCAAGAATCAAGAAGAGATAGGTCGCAGCATTGATGATGAACAGTTGTGGTGTCGTCACCCCTCCGAGTGAGAGAAGCGCAGCGAGAGTTGGTCCAAGAACCCGACTGCCGTTCAGCTGCACCGAGTTCATACTGATTGCACCGGCAAGATCGCGCCGGTCGACGAGAAGGGGAACGGTGGCTTGGAAGGCCGGAGCGTTGAGCGCGTTGCCGATTCCGATTGCGATCTGAGCCAGGAAGAGAGCCCAGATCGGACCGTGGATGCTGACCACGAAAGCAAGGACGAGGGAGAAGACGAGTTGGACCCATTGCATCCACAGCAGGAAAGTTCGACGGTTCACCTTGTCGGCGATGATCGCCCCGGGAATCGCCAACAGCAAGAGCGGCCCGAGTTGGGCGAAAACGAGCAGACCGACGATCTTGGCCGAACCGGTTCTGTCGTCGATGTAGGCCGGGAGTGCGAGGTTCTGCATCCAGGTTCCGATGCTCGACAGGAACAAGCCGGTCCAGATCAAACGATAAGACGGATACGCCAATGCTGCCCGAGCGGTGCCGGGGGGATACGGGTGGGGCAGCGGGGGGATTGAATCGGTCATGGTG
>JBJTGN010000133.1:0-4522 GCA_046093905.1 Actinomycetota bacterium | reverse complement strand
CCTCCCGCGGCGTCACGTGCCCTACCCCGTCCATGAAAGCCTCTACACCCTCCCGGGCGCACGCCACCACACGGGACGGCCCGCCGTCTTCTGCCGATTCACGAGTTGCAATCTCTGGACGGGCCGCGAGGAGGACCGCGCAAGAGCGATCTGCACCTTCTGCGACACCGACTTCGTCGGGACGAACGGACCCGGCGGAGGACGTTTTCGGGACGCCACCGAATTGGCTGAGGCGATCGAAAACGCTTGGCCTGACACAGGCAGCGAGCACCGCATGGTGGTGTGCACCGGCGGGGAACCCCTGCTCCAACTCGACACCGATGTCGTTGACGCACTGCACGCCCGTGGTTTCTACATCGCAGTGGAAACCAACGGCACCCAACATGCACCGCCGGGACTCGACTGGATCTGTGTCAGCCCAAAAATCGGCGCACCGCTGAAACTCACCGCTGGTGACGAACTGAAACTCGTCTACCCCCAACCCGGCGGTGAACCGCAGCAGTTTGAGCACCTGAACTTCAGCGCCTTCAGGCTTTCACCCATGGACGGACCAAACGTGCGGGAGAACACCGCGGCCGCTGTCGAGTACTGCCTCAAACGCCCCCAATGGCGCTTGAGTCTTCAAACCCACAAGTACCTAGGAATCCCATGACTGAAATCGCAGAAATCCGTTGGGAATTCACCTTCGAGGCCGCCCATCGGTTGCCGAACGTTCCAAGCGACCACAAATGCTCACGGCTGCATGGACACTCCTACACGGCTCGCGTCTACGTGTCCGGACCAATCGACGATCGCGCGGGCTGGATCATCGACTTCGCTAACATCAAAGATGCTTGCAAGCCAGTCATTGCCCGACTGGATCACTACTACCTCAATGAGATTCCTGGCCTGGAGAACCCAACCAGTGAGCTACTCGCTGTATGGATCTGGCGTGAGCTCGAATCATCGCTGCCTTTGATGTCAGCCGTCGAGGTCTCCGAGACCTGCACCTCGGGATGCGTCTACCGGGGACCCCAGCCCAACTGATGATGTCTGCGCTGACCGATATCCAAAGCCAGCACGATTCTCGTGGCGTGCCGATCGAGGAGGTCGGGATCATCGGGCTTCGTTACCCCGTTACCTTCGACGATGGAACCATCTATCAGGCAACCACCGCCGACATTGAGATGACTGTCGCGTTGCCGGCGCATCAACGCGGTACACACATGAGTCGCATGGTTCAACTCGTCGACACCTACCTCCGTACGGTTCGTCCGCATGATTTGCCGCGGGTGATGAAGACAGCAAGTTCCGTGCTTGAGGCGGACAAACTGTTTCTTCGGATAGCGATGCCGTTAGCGACCAGAATGACTGCACCCAACTCAGGCGAAGAAGGTTTCCAGGTCCACGACATCGCGCTTGATGCTGACTGGAGTGGCGATTTCTTCATTTTGAAGACCAGTGCCACTGTTGACGTCACAACGCTATGTCCTTGCAGCAAGGCGATCAGCGACTACGGCGCCCACAATCAGCGCAGTCGCGTGACCCTGACCGTGCACGGGTTTGGCGAGGACGTCTATCCGGCCGAACTGCGGCGAAGCTGTCTGTGGTTTCCGGAAGGTAGTTGACCGCGGAATTTCCTGCAAACCCGTCCTTGTTATCCGTTAAATCGGTCTGGGTTCTGCGAGAAGTCCAGGTTTCGCCGCGATTTGGCGCTTCTGCACCCGATACCATTTGCGGGGTGTCGCGGCGATGCTCTAGGGGGCTGAGAATTCCATGACCCTGACGACTAGAGGCTTCGAGTTAACCGCCTGGCAGTCCCAGGCAGTCGCGGCGTGGGAGGGCGGAACTGATTCTGGTCCTTTCACCGGAACCCTCGAAGTCGTCACAGGCGGCGGAAAGACACTGATCGCACTCGCTTGTGCTGCGCGAGTCGCGGAACAAGACACCGAACTCAATCTCGCACTCGTCGTTCCGACGGAAGCACTGGCGCGCCAGTGGAGGAAAAACGTCCTCCGGTACACCTCACTTAAGGAGGATGAGGTCGGCCTTCTCGGTGCAGGAGGCCGGGCCACCTTCGCGAGCCATCGTGCGATCGTCGCCGTGATAAACACCGCGTCGAAGAGACTCCCTGAGCTTTCTCAATCAGCGCAGCCACTGATGCTCATCGTCGATGAGTGCCATCGTGCCGGCGCTCCGAAGTACAGGGAGGTGTTGCGCACGCCGGCGAAATACCGACTAGGCCTCTCGGCGACGCCCGACCGGGAGGAACTCGACGAGGATGGCGAGCCCTTGTCCTACGACGAGCAAGCGGTGGGTCAGTCCCTCGGCGGGGTCGTCTACCGCTTCTCGCTTAAGGATGCGCGGGAGGCTGGCTGGTTGCCGGAATTCACCCTTCACCACCACGGCGTTTCGCTCGCTCCGGACGAACAGAGCGAATACGAAAGGCTCAGCAGACGGGTCGATGATGCGGGTGACACCCTGCGGGGCTGCGGGTTCGAACCGGGAAGAGCGCGATCCCTTGTCGGGCGGAATGATGAAGTGGGGGAGGCGGCGCGAATCTGGGTTCAACTTACGACGCAACGAAAGGACCTTCTTTACCGCGCGCGGGAGCGAGGTCGTGTAGCGGAACTGCTTACCAAGAGACTATTCGCTTCGGGTTCGACGCCGCGGGTCATTTTGTTCCATGAGCGGGTTGAACAAGCGGTCGAGTTGCACGACGCACTTGTGGGAGCGCTTCCTGATGTCCGCATTGAACTGGAGCATTCGAAACTTCCGAATCGCCGTCGAGAAGAAGCCCTGAGGGCCTTCGCTGACGGCGACGCCCCAGTCCTGGTCTCGGTGAAGTCGCTTATCGAGGGAATCGACGTGCCCCAAGCCGACACCGGCATCTCGGTTGCGTCCACTTCTGCAGTGCGCCAGAGGGTTCAAGCCCTAGGACGCGTCCTTCGCCGTGCCGTCAGTGAGGACGGAACGGCCAAAGTTTCGACAATGCATCTCATCTACGTGGCCGACACGGTCGACGACCTAATCTATGCGAAGGCCGACTGGACAGACTTAACGGGCGCCGATGCCAACCTTTATTGGAAGTGGGCTTACGGAGCTGATCAGGAAGAGCAGGTGGATTCCCCGCCGCGGACCCCGCTCCCTACCGAAGAGCAGGCTTGGGACCTGATTGGCCGCAACATAGGGGAAGACCCAATTATGTGGCCGGGAGTTCCTGCCGGACAGGAATATTCGGTGAAGACCAACGGTGCGGTTTTCAATGCATCTGGTGCACAGATTGCCAACCCCCAAGGCGTCGATCAACTAGTTGCGCGCGTTCGGGGCCGTGAAGGCGGGCGCTTCAGAGTCACCCCCCAGTATGGACTCATCCTGGTGTGGCAACCCGAAGCAGAGAAGCCTGCTTTCTTTGCCGCCGGTCAACTCACGGAGCCATTCAAGGTCATCCCCGAAGTTGATGCCGCGACCGCAGTTGAACAGGTAAGTGAATTGGCACCCGGAGACGACTACCCCGGGCCGGCAGACAAGAAAGGCGGCGTATTCAAGGTCAGCCAACGCGGTGGCGGGCTAATCGAACGAAGGGTGCCTGGGGGCTCGGAGATCGCGCGAACTGACGGCGGGGATGACTCCGAGCAGGTTCTCAACGCTCGCGAGATTCTCCAGACCTGGGAAACACTTGGCCGGTCGTTTTCCCGGTTTTTCGTAAACTCACTGGGCCATGCATGGTTCGAGGATTCGGCGGGACGTAAATTCCTGAGGCGAGTTGATTCAGGCTTCGCATGGCCTGAGAAGGAGAAGAAGGGGGAGGGCGACAGTGAGACCGTATAAGGGACTTTGTCCTTCAAATATCGGAAAAGATGCGAAGTACTCAATGTCGGTGGCCGGAGAGGTCAGGGTTCCCTACCGTATCGATGCGCGAACCAGGGATCTATTGACCACTGACGAGCATCCCACCTTGGCGAAGATGGTGAACAAGGCGAAAGAGCACGTTAACAATCGCCCCGGGGGAGTGTTTTACATCAATGAATTCAGTGAAGTCATTGTGCCAGGACGCCATTCGGGGACTTGTGTGTATGCCGGACATTACGACGGGTTGCTGGAGTTTGCATTGGATGGCGCCGTAATCAGCACACGTGCGCCTGCGCATCTTCGCCCCGGTGACCCGTGGCCGGGACCGCACGTCGGCGTCGCGTACCTGCTTTGCGCAGGTGGTGACGACATTAAGTACGAGCTACGACAAGGTAATCGGATCACGCTCGTTTTCCTGTCGGACGTGGTGGGCAAAGACAAGGCAAAGAAGACAGCCGCTCGGGTGAGGGCTGTCAAAGGTTCATCGGGCGGCAAGTTTTACATCAACGAGCAGAGCGAAATGTTCGCTCCTGTTGCATCGGACAACGGTTGGGTCTTTCTGTACATCGGTCATCTCGAAGACAGCGCTTGGTTTAACCCCCCCGAGGACTGAGCCGACTTCGCGCGCCCACTGATTCTCACTTGGTCTTTGCGCGGACAGAGATTGCGTTCGTCGGCCGATATGGAACTG
>JBJTGN010000132.1:0-6233 GCA_046093905.1 Actinomycetota bacterium | reverse complement strand
GTGATGACCGGTGACCACACTGCCACCGACACGGCGATGCAGCACATCGCTGCAGGGTCATTGCTCGGCATTTCCGGAGTGCCACAGGACATCGCCAACGCCGCCGTCTACCTCGCCAGCGACGAAGCGCGCTACGTGACGGCACACACGATGGTTGTCGACGCGGGCCAGACGATGATCGGCGGCAACGGTCGCTTCCACCAGCAAACACCGGCCCTCGTGCGAGAAGCCGGAGGTCGCGAGACGTCGTGACTCGCCGCCGACCGGCCCTCGTTCACGCGAGATTCGGATCGACGAGAATCTTCGTGTGGCTGGAACTGCCACTCGCCAGGTCGGCCAGGGCGCCCTCGAGATCCTCGAGGCCGATCGTGCCGGTGTGCATCGGTTCGGTTCGGAATCGCCCGTCGGCGATCATCCCCATCGCCATGTCGAACTCTTCGCGCGAGTAGGCCAGAGCCGAACTCACCGAGATCTCCTTGATCAGCCAGCTCGCTGGAGTGATTGGAGCCTCCTCGTTCGCCAGACCGATCAGACACATCGAACCCCCGCGCCGCGCCAGGTCGACTGCCGATTGGATGGCCGCCGATCGACCAACGCATTCGTAGACGATGTCGGCACCGAGACCGTGGGACAATTCCTTCACCAGCGCGTCGGCATCGGATCCAGGTGCTGTGACATGTGTGGCGCCGAGATCTATGGCGATGCGGCGACGATCCTCATTGGGTTCGACCACGATCACCGTGCTCGCGCCCCCAGCCCGTACCCATTGCACGGTTCCAAGGCCGATGGGGCCGGCACCCTGAACAACGGCGACGTCCCCGAGCCGAAGTCCACTTCGCCGCACCGCGTGAAAGCACACCGTGGCTGGCTCGACTTGGGCTGCCTGCTTGTCGTCGAGTGCAGGGTGCGTCTTGACGACCCGATCGGCAGCGACGGCGATGCGCGCAGCGAATCCACCATGGGCAGGCGCAAGCGGGTCCCGACCGAGAGCAGACAGAAAACTCGCGAGACATCGGTCGGCCTGCCCGGCCCGGCATGCACCACACCGACCGCACGATGGGGCGACGGCCACGACGACTCGGTCCCCCTCCGAAAGAGCGGATACATCGCGACCGACCGCGGACACCGTTCCGGCCCACTCGTGACCGCAGATCGCCGGGTTGTAGGACTCGCCGGACTGGAAAGCGTGAACATCCGTGCCGCAGATTCCGCACAGGGCGATGTCGACCACGACGCCGGCGGGCGCAGGCACAGGGTCCGGAAAGTCGACGAACTCGAGGCGATTCCGACCGGTGATCAGTGCGGCGAACATCGTCTCCCCCTCGTCGTTGGCGATTCACGTGCGACTCACACGTTAGGCCAAACATCGCCTAACGTTCGCCCGGTTCGGGAGCGATCGTCTCGAAGACCACAAGATCTGCACGCTCATCGCGCAGGTTCGTTCGAAGGGGGAACCATGGCGCTCATCGCCATTGAAGCAGCCATCAGATTCGCCGACCAGGCCGCGCGCGATGCTGCCGTCACCGCGTCGATCCCGTTCCAGAAGGCAACCCGCGACGACGAACCGGGATGCATTGCCTACTGCTTCGCTGCAGATCCGATCGAAGCTGACCTCATCCAGGTCTACGAGCTGTGGGCTGACTCACCGAGTCTGGCGGCGCACTTCGAACATCCGAATTACTTCGCGATGCGCGACACACTTGGCAAGTACGGTCTCACCTCGGCTGTCAGCCGCAAGCATCGCATCGACGCGACGGCACCTGTGTACGGGGCGGACTTCACGGCCCGGGCCGACTTCGACTGACACGACGTCGGTTCGGCGTCGGTTCGGCATCGGCCGAATCTCGCGAAGTCATCAGCTCGCCGAATCGGGCGAGTTCTCGACCAGACGGCGAGCCCAGCCGTAGTCCGCCTTTCCCGACGGACTGCGATAGACCTCGTCGACGAAGACAACAACTTTTGGGGCCTTGAAGTCGGCCAAACGGGACTTGATGTGTTCGATCACGTCGAGTGCTGACAGCACCCCTGATGGCGCGACCACGAGGGCAACCTTCTCGCCGAGGCGCTCATCGGCTGCGCCAATCGCGACGCAGTCGACGATGAGGGGATGTGCCCGTGCCGCCACCTCGACTTCTTCGGGAAACACTTTCTCTCCACCGGTATTGATGCACACCGACCCTCGACCGAGTAAGTGAACTGTCCCGTCGGCGTCGACCAAAGCGTGATCGCCGGGCACCGAGTACCGGACGCCGTCGACGACGCGGAAAGTGCGTGAGGACTTCTCGCGATCGCCAAAATACCCCTCGGGCATCGGCCCGGTCGCGGCCAGGACCCCCCTGCGACCCGAGCCAAAGGGGATCTTCTCGCCCGTGGCGTCGTCGAGGAGCACCGTGTTCGGCGTCGCCGCAAAATTCGCAGTCTCCATCGGGTCCTGACCGGGCATCGTCATCGACACCGCGAAGGGTCCGCCCTCGGAAGCACCGATCATGTCCAGGATCGCCGCATTCGACGCCCTGGCCATGATTGCGCGCTTCATCTCCGCCGAGAGTGTGGCACCCGTGGACACGATGCGCTGCAGGCTCGACAGGTCGACTCGTTTGCCAACGGATTCACATCGCTCGAGCTCGGCCACGATCGGACGAGCGAATGCATCACCGACGATCGACAATTGAGTCACCCGCTCGCGTTCGACCAGCCTGAACAATTCGTCCGGATCGAACCGGCGACCGCCGAGAAGGACCACGGTTCCCCCGAGGACGAACGTCGAGAACGCGAGAAACATGGCTGTTCCATGCATGAGCGGCGGCGCAGTCATATTCACTGGACCTTTACCGCTCGCCTGCAATTCGACCGCGACGCGAGCGACATCAGCGACCGTCTCGGGAACGGGAAGACCCAGCGACGCGTACCCCGTGAACGCCAAGGCTCCGAACAGGTCCGTGTGGCTCCAGCACACTCCTTTGGGCAGACCGGTCGTTCCGCCCGTGTACAACAGCAACATATCTGCGCCCGAACGCTGAATCGGCCGCATCGGCGACGAGGAAGAGACAAGGTCTTCGTAACGTACGGCGCCTTCGACAAGACCGTGTTCCGAACCATCGTCGACCTGGATCAGAAGATTCAGAGCAGGCAGCGATCGGCGTGCTTCGTCCACGACTTCGGCGAACGTCGAATGGAACACCAGGGCTGTCGCCCCCGCATCGGCCAAGACATGGACGATTTCCGGAGCCTTGTAGCGATAGTTGACGTTCACCGTCGTGGCCCTGACCTTGAACGACGCGTAGGCGGATTCGAGATACTCCGGGCAGTTGTACAGCAATTGACCGACCTTGTGGTCGTGACCCACGCCCGACATATCGAGAACGGTTGCCAGCCGCGCAGCTCGATCGTTCAACTGCGACCACGACATGCGGGCGTCACCGATCACCACGGCGGTGTGTTCGGGCTGGGCTGCAGCCAGTGCCTCCCACAGCGTTGCCCAGTTCTCGGTGAGCATGTCAGCCTTCGGGGGTCAGGAAGGATGCCACTTCGTCCATCGAACGCCCGTCTCGTGCGAGACCCTCGAGGATCATCTGGTCGATGTGTCGATGGATCAGGCGCATACGTGCCTCTTGGTACAGCCCGAACTTCACTCCCTTGGCAGCGCGGCGTGCGGTCACTTTGAGACCGAGTTGCACCTTCGGGAGGTTGGCCATGTCCTGCTCGAAGACCGTCGCCAGGCCCCCCATTCCTTCGGCTTCGTGCCAGGACTGTTCGAGTCGGAGGTGCTGGACCGGTACCGGCACCGGACGATCACTACCTTCGGGGACCGGCAGCATGCGCAGGACGTCCATGAAACACGTATCAGGCGTGGGCCCGGGTCTCCACCGATAGACGAGCGACTGACCGATTCCTGCCCACGGCGCGAAGGACGGGAACAGGTGGTAGAGATGCGCGTCGAGTATTTCAGAATCGGAGACACCGGACAGATCGACTCCGAACATCGGGCCCATGAAACTGCGGAAGGTGTCGGCGACGACTTCACGCGCCGACTTGCCGTCGGGAACGGTGACAGAACCTCGAGTCGAGCGCGCCGAGAATTCAAGGTACGCGTCTGCGATCTGCTGTTCACTCAGTTCGCTGAGGTGCGGACTCTGAATACCGAAACCATTGATGAACCGCGTGACGAATGGCGATTCCGGCCAGATCGAGTATTCGCTATTGGCGTCACCGGCGAACTCCAAGATCTGCGGGTGGGTGGCGATGACGTGGTAACCCTCGGCGAAGGCTTCCATGCACACCTTCCAGTTGGCAGGTATCTCTTTCACCGCGTGAAATGCCTTGTAGCGATTGCCCAATGCGAAATCGCGGTCGAAGTGCTCGACCATCTTCGCTGCGACCTCGTGGAAAGGTCGCGCATCCGGATCGAGATTCACGAAGACGAAGCCGCACCACTCAGCGACCTGGGCTTCGGGCAGACACGAATCGGGCTGGTGCCAGACCTGGGGGAAATCCCATTCGGCGGGCAATTCGATCAGAGTGCCCTCCAGATCCCAGCGCCAACCATGGAATGGGCAGCGGAAGGACGCCGCGCGTCCGTCCTCGGTGCGCAATTTCGTCCCGCGATGGAGGCAGGAATTGTGGAACGCTCGGATCCGACCGTCCCTGGATCGGACCACGATGAGCGATTGATCAGCGATGTCGTACACCACATGGTCACCGGGCTGCTGAACCTCGTCCACAGTGCAGGCCATCTGCCAGGTCGACGTCCACATGTACTCGTTCTCCAACGCGGCGAACTGGGCCGATGTATACCGCGACTTGGGCACGTCGGCCCGACCTTGGTGGACGTATGAATGATCGGTGAGCGAGGTCGGAACCGGTCGGGTGTCGGCAGCGAGGAGATCCTGGACACTCGGACCAGGACTTCTGGACTCTCCGAGATGGTCGCCGATCGCTGTCATCGACCGTCACCCGAAGCCGCCTCGAACAAGCCTCGAGCAGAGACGTAGTCGGCCTTTCCATTAGGAGCTCGCGGTACCGTCGTGACGAAGACGAGTTGTTTGGGAACTTTGTAACTCGAAAGTTTCGTTTTGGTATAGGCGATCACGTCCGCGGGACTCGGTGACGTCGCCGCACCGGCAACCGATGCCACTCCCACGACACGGGAGCCGAACTTCTCGTCCGGTACGCCGAAGACGAGGCAGTCAGCCACCGCTTCGTGCGTCTTCACCGCTTCTTCGACCTCTTCGGGGAAAACCTTCTCGCCCGCGGTGTTGATGCAGTTCGACCCTCTTCCCAAGAGTGTGATCGTTCCGTCGCTCTCGACGACGGCCATGTCCCCCGGGAAGCTGTATCGAACCCCGCCGATCTCCCGGAAGGTGCGCGCCGACTTCTCCGGATCCTTGTAATAGCCGAGTGGAACGTTCGGTCCGCTGACTGCCACCATCCCCTGTTGTCCGGAACCAGGTACGACTTCGGTGTCGTCGGGTCCGAATACTTTCGTGTTCGGCATCGCCCCGAACTTCGCCGTGGTAGTGACGTTGTCCTTCGTCGCAACTGTTTGCGCCATGCCACCTTCGCTCGAACCGAGGATGTCCATGACGATCGCGGTCGGCATGTGCTCGAAGACACCGGCCTTCACGTCGGCGGAGAACATCGCGCCAGTGGAGACGATCGTCGTCACCGAAGATGTGTCGTACGGGTGGCCCGAGTTCGCGCGCTCCCTCAGAGCATTCATCATCGGCCGGGCGAACGCATCACCGACGATCACGATCGACGAGACTCGGTGCCTTTCGATCTCTCTGAACAATTCGTGGGCATCGAAGGACCTGCTCTCGAGCAACACGACCTTGCCAGCCATGAGATGCGGCAGCAGCGCGCCAAGCCACACACCGGTTCCGTGCATCAGGGGACACACCGGAATCGACACCGGCTGCCCCATCGCCTGGTGAACAACCTTGGCGGTGGCCACCAACTCTTCCACCGACTGGAACGGACCCCGACCCATGGGGCCGGTGTAGAACCCGAGGAAGCCTTCGGTGAACAATCCAGTCGAGTACATGACTCCTTTGGGCATCCCCGTCGTGCCGCCGGTGTAGAGCATGTACAGGTCGTCTGCCGCCCGCACCTGGCGCGGTGCTGGAGAATTCGCAGAGATCGTCTCGTCCCATGCCGCCGCTCGGGTGACCGACGCAGACGGCCCGTCGGCGACTTCGATGAGCAACTTCAGGTTCGGAAGGCGATCCTGGATC
>JBJTGN010000131.1:0-3678 GCA_046093905.1 Actinomycetota bacterium | reverse complement strand
GAGATACGCAAGGTTCCATCGTGAGTTAAGCCTTGCGTATCTAGCTATATCTCGAAGGCTTTCTGCTCTTGTCGGACAGATTTCGTATGCACTGAAGTAGGCAGCAATAACTTCGTCGGTCGAATTTCCTATCTTCTCGAGGAGTCGTGCCCGCCAAAGAGCTGATATGTAGAGCTCTTCTGACCACCCTCCCATTTTTAGTCGTTGCTCAAAGCATTCAAGTGCAAGCCCCATCATTCCAGCGTTCAAATAAGACTGCCCAAGATAAAATATATATCTCGGTTTCAGATCACCTGGGTCAGTTTCAAGAGCGCGGCGCAGGGCTATGGCGTCGTCAAAGTATTTACGAGAATTTCGGTTTCGGGCACTAACCCCGAGGGCGTTATTCATAACATAAAATCCATCAAGCATGGGAGGATTCATCGCCCCAACAGGAAGACTCACAAATTCGTGAACGATGCCACGATAGAGGGCACCTGAGTCTTTATGGGTAATCAATGGACGTGAGTACTTTAGGTTTCCATGCAGAATATTCACGCGAAGTGCCGGAACAACTAGTTGATCTGCAAGCGTGTGTTTTGAGGCTTCGTCTTCTGCGACAAATTTGGAGTCTGCATCAATCATCAGTGAATAATCGGCGAAATCTCGAGCAACAGAAAGTGCGTCGTTTCGGCTCTCTGCGAATCCCTTCCAGGGGCGCTGTGTCACAACTCCGCTGATTCCCAACATCGCATTCTGTGCAACTTGTATTGATTTATCTGTTGACCCAGTGTCAACAACAACAATTGCATCAACGTACGGCCGTGCAGATTCAATGCATTGTGCAATTACATCTTCTTCGTTTTTCATGATGATAGTGACGGCGATTGATGGATTTTCCATAGTGTTGCAGATATGCAACAGGTTATCGTGTTTTCGTAAGTTGTAGAAATACTCTGAGAATATTGAGAAGCATTTAGTACTCTCGATTGATAAGACAGCAGAAGCACGGTATAAAGCAAACTGATATTCTGTAGTCGTGTGCAGTAAGTCTTCATTGCCCTCAATAGGCCTGATCGGACTCGGCAACCTCGGCAACCCGATGGCAGTCAGTGCCTTGTCTGCTGGTTATAACTTCGTGGTCCACAGTTTGGACAAGAAGGAGGCGGACAACCTCCTTGCGCTCGGGGCGAGTTGGGCAGACAACGTGGCCGAAGTTGGCGCACGTAGCGACGTCGTCATCACCGTGCTTCCTGGGCCACGACAGGTTCGAGAGATCATGATCGGTAGTGGAGGTGTGCTCGACCAGATGAGACCGGGAACGACGTTCATCGACATGAGCACGTCGTCGGTGGACGTCGCAAATGAGATCAAGGCGCTTGCAGAACCAAAGGGCGTCGTCGTCATGGAGGCACCCGTCTCGTTCCTCGCCAAGGCCCCAATCGGAGCATCGCGGACCTCTGCGTCACTGCAGATCTTCGTCGGGGGACCGAAAGAGTCATTCGATGCGCACCTGCCGTTGTTTCGCGCTCTCGGCGGGCTTCCGGACCAGATCTACTACGCGGGGCCAAACGGCGCAGGCTACGGAATCAAGGTGCTGCTCAACCTCCTGTGGTTCATCTATGCAGCAGGCACGGCTGAAGTGCTCGCGATCGGATCGAAGCTCGGTCTGGACTTGCGCATGCTGCAGGCGGCGCTGTGCGCGTCACCGACTCAGTCCAACTTTCTGCAGTATGACATCAACGGCGTGCTGGAAGCCGGGGACTACGACCAGGGATTCACCATCGACCTCGTGTGCAAGGACATCCAACTCGGCATTGAACTCGGTGACAAGACCGGCATCGACGCCGCAGTTTCGCGAATCGTTGAGCAACTCCACCTTCGTGCACTCGACACGTATGGACCGAAGTCGGGTGAAATGTCCGTCGTCAAACTGTATGAAGAAGCGGCGGGAACTCTGTTCAGAGCGTGACGAGTTAGTTGGCCCCCACGGGCATTGCGGCTCGGCGTTTCAGTGGGCACTCAACGCGTGGGCGACGGCGTTGAATCCGCGGATCGTCTCCGCCGAGAGCGCAGATGGTGTAGCGGTCGGGTAGGTCGAGAAGCGGGCGATGACCGTTCGGCTTGGTCGGTCGATCCAGACGTATTGGCCGAAGATGCCCAACCCTGACATTTGGCGATCACGCTCCTTCACCCAAAACGCGTTGTGATACATGAACCAGTCGTCGCCTTCGACCGCGGTGTTGGGGAGCGTGTCGAGATAGGTCGTGTAACAGCGCCGGGCGTCATCATCTCCTTGTCGGGTGTCGCGCACCCAGTCCACTGGGAGGACCGATCGACTGGTGAGTTGTCCGTCGTTGAGGAATGCGAGACCGAATCGGGCAAGGTCTCGCACGGTGCAACACAGGCCCGCCTCGGCGATCGGGAAGCCGAATGGATCGACGCTGATCTCCGCGGGATGCTCCATTCCGAAGGGAGTCCAGATGTCGCGTGACAGAACCTCGTTGAACGGAATCTCGTTCACGATCTCGAGGAGTCGCGCAACGACGTTGGTGAGTGGGGAGCGGTAGTCGAAGACCGCTCCGTGTGGCCGCGCGAGTGGATATGTGGAGAAGTGTTTGAGAACGCCAATTGGTGGTGACGAACCGCGCGGCCGAAACCCGGCCTGTCGCTCGTATTCGATGAGCGGTACGTTCGAGTTCGGTTCTCGGTAAAGGTCGTAGTTCTCGACGAACTCCGTACCAGCGGTCATGTCGATGAGATGTCTCACGGTGCACCCGTCGAGGCTCGTTCCGGAGAATTCGGGGGCGACGTCGGTGACGAGTGAGGACGTGGAGATGAGCCCACGACCGATTGCCACGCCGAGCGCCGCTGCAGTAAATGACTTCGTGACGCTCATTAAGAGGTGTCGCGACTCGCAGTTCATTCCTTCGAAATATCGTTCGTCGACGATCATCCCGTCGTGGACGACGCACACCGCATCGCAGAATGACTCGCGCAGGTGACGGTCCCACGACGTCGTTGAGCCGTCCGCAGCGTCGAATGTCACGTGGCCCAAGTCGGTTGGTCTGTGTGGTAGCTGGGTGACGACACCGCTTCGGTTGGTGACGTCGACCATCGGAAGGATCTGATCAACATTGCGAAAAGACCATCGATTGTGTGGAGACTCCAACCAATTAGAAAGAGTGGCTACAGAGGTCATCTCGCACAATCGTTACAAACTCATTGTGCGGATTGCCAATTGACTGGGCAGCCAGTCCAGCGTGTCTACGCTTGGTGTGTGGCAGTCGACAAGCATGATCGAACACGTTTTTTCCCGCTGATTGAGAAGAAATATGGCCAACCCATGCGGTATTGGTTTTCCCTGATGAAGGAGAACGCTTCCCTGAAGTATCCAGAGCAGATTGCGCTCTTGCGAGAGGACCATGGGTTCAGCCAGGCACACGCGAACGCAGTGGTGATGTACAGCAGGGGATCGACGACGACAAAGCGCTTCGACGACCTCGGGTCCTACCTCTTGAAAACCGACAAGGTGAAGGCGAAGACTATTCGTGCGATCTTCGATGCGATCAGAAAGAAGTATCCCAAACTTGAACTCGTCATCGCGTGGAACCAGCCAATGCTGAAGCATGGGGATGACTACGTCTTCGGGTTGTCGGTGACAAAGAATTATATCCTCATCGCTCCGTGGAGCAAAGA
>JBJTGN010000130.1:0-1928 GCA_046093905.1 Actinomycetota bacterium | reverse complement strand
CTTCTGCCCCTCGACCGACATTAGGTTCTGCGGCAATTGCCACTGCGACAGTCCCCCTTGCGGTTGGTACGAGGCCGACCTGTCGCACTAGATACTCACCTGTGGTCGCTGGCCCCCAACCGCCCTTAAATCGTGTCTCGGAAATCGTTCCTAACCCCCATCGCTGGTCCGGCTCCACCTGACCCATGAGGTCCAGCAACGGAATCGCTTGTGGCTCGCACGCGATGCCAGACATGAAGCTAGATTGATTTACGAGGGACCAATTGGTCTGGCCGAAGGCGGTGTATCCCTCTGCCGCGCGAGTCTCTCGATACTCGACATCTGTCGGGTCGCCGACCGCCCGCAAGACTCTTTCCATCTTGGCAGCTGCCTCTTGAGGGGTTCCCATGCTCGCCCAAATATCCTTGGCCGAATCGTTGTCTGACTGGGTAATGGCCGCTCGCATCGCTGGTGTGATGTTGTTGTGGTCATGTTCGTCTTGCATCTTGGCGAGGACCAGCGGCACTTTCGAGGTTGACCAGGCGGGGCCCGAGTCCCACTGACCCAGGGAGAGAACGGCGCCATCACCGCCGACCGCGACTGCAGCAAGACCGACCCGCGCAGGTACCGAGCGAGAGAACTCTGTGAAGTCAGCTAACAAACGCGCTGCGTCGAACTGCTTCGCCGACTCGACAGGACTGCCAACCGATTGCGGCTGACTAGTACTTGCAACTGGCTCTGCGGGCGACTCCTGCGTTTCCCCCGTATCGCCAGCCGTCCTGTGAAGGACCAAGATCGCGGCCAGTGCGACAAGGCAGACTGCGACGACGGCGGCGAGGAAGCCAATTGCTCGCCTCGGGCTATTTACCTCCTGATCTGCAGAGCTATGCTGCCTCATGGTCCTCCTGTTCGCGGGAAACGCGATCGACAGACAGGCGGCCGTCGCGTCAGGTTCTTGGGGGTGGAAGATGAGCGCGAACACCGGCGGCCGCGACAATCTGGGCCAACTCGTTTGGGGAGCGCCGATTGTTGCTCTGTTGCTGAACGGATGCTCCTCGAGCATCGCGGGCAGCGCAGTTCCTTCAGAGGTTGGTATGAGCGCTCACTCAGTGGAGTG
Source organism: Actinomycetota bacterium (assembly GCA_046093905.1). GTDB lineage: Bacteria > Actinomycetota > Acidimicrobiia > Acidimicrobiales > Ilumatobacteraceae > Casp-actino8. The sequence goes on along the minus strand of JBJTGN010000130.1, from coordinate 832 downwards.
GGTATCTGACCCTGAAGGAAACCCCGAAGTGCCTCTTGCCGTGACTCTTCAAGGCGACGGGCGGTTTGTTGTAAACGCGGACTTCCCCCCCGGGCAATACGAGACGACGGGGCCGAGGCCCCGGTCCTCGTGCCGATGGCAGAGGTCTGCAAGAAGAACATCAGAGCCGGAGCGGATTGTTGATTCCGGTGGGGGTACGGAACGCCAAGTGGTGAGGGTCGAAGCAACAGACTCCGCTTTTCAGACTGATGGGTGCTTGCCATGGCGATTGCTATTGCGCTAGTGGAAAACTCGAAATGAGCGGCTAGAAGAGATAGACACGTGCGCCAGTCGGGTTGGTGCATTCGATCCAGCTGTCATTCGACTTAAGGGAGCAGTACATCCGAAAGGCACTGCCTTCGCAATCGGCACCCGGCTTGTTGCGGCAGTCGATGACTTCACTTTCCGCCAACACTTCCACAGTTCCCCTGCTGGGCGTGGAATAGGAGCGCCAGTAAGCATCACCAACCGCCCGAGCGAACTGGCAGCTCGTGTCATCAGAGCCGATGCCGGCACGTCGTCCGTCTTCAGACAAAGACACGCCATCTGGACACCGCACCGCACCAGTTGCATCCATTCCCTGATACAGCGGCGGTCTGCCGAATGTGATTGTCGTCGGCGCCGCGGCGGTGATCGGGACCTCACTCGAATAGCTGGTGCTTGACCGCGTCGAACGGCTTGAGGAAGTCGAGGAGCGGGAATTGCTGCTTGAGCCAGCGAGCAGGAAAACGACACCTATTATGACGAATCCGGCGATCGCGGCGATCGCAACGGCCGTAGGACAACTGATCCG
>JBJTGN010000129.1:0-3615 GCA_046093905.1 Actinomycetota bacterium | reverse complement strand
CGACGTACTCGACCTTCTCGAGTCCAGTGACGCAGACCTGATGGAACGTTTCGGTCGTTGGTACATTCCCGAGCGCAACCCGATCTGGGTCCGGCGCAACGCCCTCATTATCCTGGGAAATGTGGCACCGATTCCGCTGAGCTCTCGCGCGGTTGCCGTCTTGGAGACGTATGCGCAGTCGAGTAACCCGTTTCTACGGGCACAGACCCTCTGGACTGCTCATCGGTTGGGGGTCGATCACATCGTCTCCGCTCTCTCCGCTGATCTCGATCCCGTTGTGACCGACGAGCGAATCTCCCTGGATCGGTCGACGCGTCGGATGCCTCGACGGACCAGTGAGATCGGACGATGACCAAGCACCTGCTCGTCACGAACGACTTCCCACCCAAGATCGGTGGTATCCAGTCGTTGTTGTGGGAATGGTGGCGGCGATTGCCGAGTGACTCATTCGCTGTCTTGACGTCGCCGTACGACGGAGCCGATGAGTTCGATCGCAGTCAGCCATTCGAAATCCATCGCACGAAAGAGCCGGTACTTCTTCCGCATCCTTGGATGGTTCGACGCGTGAACTCCCTTGCACGTTCGATCGGTGCGGACTTCGTCGTCCTGGACCCAGCCGTGCCTCTTGGATTGATCGGTCCTTCGCTCTCACTGCCGTACGACGTCATCGTTCACGGCGCGGAGGTCACGGTGCCCGGTCGTATTCCGGGATCACGCCACGCTCTCGGGTGGGTGTTGCGCAATGCCCGTCAGGTGATTGCGGCTGGAGGGTATCCAGCGGCCGAGGCGGAACACGCTTCAGGGTGTGCGCTCGATGTCCATGTCGTGCCACCGGGTGTCGATGTCGAGCGTTTTCGTCCCTTGAGTGCCCGAGAGCGGACGGATGCTCGTCGTCATTTCGGATTCGAGAATGACGAGATCATGCTTGTCGCCGTGAGCCGACTCGTCCCTCGAAAGGGTTTCGACACTGCTATCGAGGCAGTGGCTCGCTTGCGTGCTCGACATCCGAAGCTTCGTTTGGCCATTGCTGGATCCGGACGTGATCGTGAACGGTTGGAAAAGATTGCACGATCGCATGATGCACCGGTGACCTTTCTTGGGCGAGTGTCCGACGACGATCTTCCGAGACTGTACGGATGTGCGGACCTGTCGGTGATGTTGTGTCGCAATCGTTGGGGTGGCCTCGAGCAGGAGGGCTTCGGCATTGTGTTCCTCGAAGCGGCCGCGTGCGGAGTTCCTCAGATTGCGGGCGCAAGTGGTGGAGCGGCTGAAGCAGTGGACAATGGCGTCACGGGCCTCGTGGCGCCGAACCCTCGAAGTGTCGACGAGGCTGCGCACCTCATCGAGTCGCTGCTCGAGGACTCCGCTCGACGCGAGTCGATGGGCACTGCTGCTCGGTGGAGAGCAGTTCGCGAGTTCTCCTACGATGTGTTGTCCTCCCGACTCGGCACGATTCTCGGAGTCGAGTCATGAATGGCTCGGCGATCGTCAGACTGAACGTCGGCGGCACCGTGCTCTTCGTTGGTTCAGCATCGATCGCATCGATTGTCTTCGATGGAGTAGCCAAGACTCAGGGGGTCGTGGTCTCTCTCGCATTGTTCGGCGCAGGTGCCGTGTTCTTCTTGTGGGGTTACTGGCGTGCGATTCAGCGGAGCCGACAGGATTCGATGTCGGTGACCGAGCTCTACTTTCTCGTCGGACCCCATGTCGACCGACAGGTGTCACGACTGATGAATGCTCTACTTGCGGTCCAGGTGATCGTCGCAGTTGCGACGGCAGTTGCACGCTCGTCCACGCCCGCATCAGATGGCACTCAGACCCCGGGGTCCACATTGGCTTTCGGGGTTCTCGTTCCGGTCTTCGGACTCGGTCTCAACGGCCTGTGGGCGAGTGCTCATGGTCGATTTCCGCCACGTACTTCGTCACGCCCGTCGGACTGAGTGACTTCAGTCGGAGTTCGATGCTCTCTCGGAGATGGCCCTGTGCGCTAGAAAAGAGGCATGGCAGATACAGCTTCGATGACTCTCACGGTCGATGCGCCCCTCGACAAGTGTTGGGCGATTGCGACAGATTTCGAGAGGTACCCGGAATGGGCGAAGGACGTGAAGTCTGCGGTTGTTGCTGCACGCGATGAACAAGGTCGAGCCACAGAGGTGGAGTTTCGAACCTCGGCTCTCGGTCGCAGCACCCATTACTCCTTGGCGTACGACTACAGCGCCGCACCCCATCGCCTCGCATGGCGAATGGTCAAAGGTGACATCATGCGTGCTGTCGATGGCGCCTATATGTTTGCCCCCGATGCGTCGGGAGGTGTCGTCGTGACCTACAACCTGTCCATCGAGTTGATCGTTCCGCTCCCGGGCTTCGTGAAGAGGCGCGCAGAGGTGCGCATTCTGAACACCGTGAAGGAATTGAAAGTCCGCGCCGAAACGGCCCAGTGACATCACATTCACACGATCGTTTCGACTCGCCCGTCATCGGGATCGATGTCGGCGGAACGAAGAGCCTTGCCGTCCTTCACCTCGGTGGCGCCGACGTTCTCCGTTCCGAGCGTCCGACTCCGTCGGGGAGCGTCCAGTTGCTCGACACGATTGTCGACCTTACGATGGAAGTCGAGGACAGTGCTCGTCGTCTCGGGTTGTTGCATCAGACGTCTTGGGATGTAGGTGTGGGTCTGCCGGGACTGGTCACTCGATCGGGCGTGTTGCGTGCTGCACCCAACTTGATCGATGTTGTTGAACTCGACGCGAAGAGAATCCTCGAGGACCGTCTGCAGAGGCGCGTGTGGGTCGACAACGATGCGACCTGTGCAGCCGTTGCTGAATGGCGCGAAGGTGCAGGGGCGGGCTGTGACGACTTCTTGCTGGTCACGATTGGCACCGGGATCGGAGCGGGCATCGTCGCCAATAGCAAGTTGCTGCGAGGAACGAATGGATTCGCAGGAGAGCTCGGTCACATGTTCGTCGATCCTGCAGGTCCGGCTTGTCCATGTGGACGCAGAGGCTGCTGGGAGAGATACGCATCCGGAAGTGGACTCGCGCTGTTGGCGCGCCGAGCAGCCGAAACCGGCGACGGTGACGACATCGTGCGACACGCTGGTTCGATCGAGAAGATTCGCGGTGAGGACGTGGCTGACCTGGCTTCTCGTGGAAATTCGCAAGCGTTGGGAGTGCTGGACGAGTTTGGTCGATGGATCGCCGTCGGGTTGTCGAACATGGTGAACGTTCTCGATCCCGAGCGAATCGTCCTCGGAGGGGGTGCTGCCCGTATGGGCGATCTCCTCGTTCAACCGGTTCGGAGTTGGCTCGAGCGGGTTCTGTACGCTTCGGACCATCGGCCCACTCCCGATGTCGTCATTGCTCGTTTCGGTGAGACGGCTGGGGCGATCGGGGCAGGAATGCTGCCTTTCGCGCACTGAAAGCTCCAGATGGACCGGTCGCGTGTCGCAAATGCGCCAAGTCCGGAACCGTGTGGGCAAGTAGCGTAACGCGTCATGGATTTCCGGCGAATCACGAATCTGCCTCCCTATGTGTTCACGATCATCAACAATCTGAAGATCGAGGCCCGTCGGGAGGGCGTCGATGTCGTGGACCTCGGTTTCGGAAACCCGGACAT
>JBJTGN010000128.1:0-10377 GCA_046093905.1 Actinomycetota bacterium | reverse complement strand
ACGATGGACCGAGTCAGCGGTACGTGCGCAACAAGCACGCACAGGCCGCCAAGGCTGGACTCGTCAGCCGAAATGAAGTTCTTCCGGCTGACGCGGGTCAGGCGCGTGTCGAGCAGACGGTCAGGGACTTGGCCGCCGATCCCGAAGTGCACGGGATTCTCGTGCAGAGTCCCTTGCCCGCTGGTTACGACGAGGAGGTCATCCTCGATCTCATTCCGGCGGTCAAAGACGTCGACGGACTGACGACAGCTTCGATGGGTCGCCTTGTAAGAGATCTTCCGGGGCTCGTCGGGTGTACTCCGCTCGGAGTCATGCGGCTCCTCGAGCGCTACGGAATCGAGACGCGCGGACGTCGGGCAGTCGTCGTTGGACGATCCATGCTCGTCGGAATACCGCTGTCACTGCTCCTCGCACGGCGAGGTGCCGATGCGACTGTCACGATCGCACACAGTCGAACTGTCGATCTGGCCAGTGTCTGTCGTGAGGCGGATATTCTCGTCGCCGCCGCTGGGCAGCCACGGATGATCACCGTCGAACACGTCAAACCAGGAGCGGTCGTTGTCGACGTCGGGATTTCGCGGACCGACGAGGGAATCGTCGGAGATGTCGACTTCGAGTCGGTCCAGACCGTCGCATCCGCAATTACGCCGATGCCGGGCGGGACAGGTCCGATGACGATCGCGTGCCTATTGGAGAACACCTTGTCGGCGGCCCGACTCCAGGGCGTTCGAGTGTGACCACCGGCTGACGGCAGCCCGGTGAATCCGACGGACATGAAGATTCCGGTGGGGGTTGTCAGAGACGATTCAGCCCTGGCAGACTCGAAAAGATGATCGTTTCGGACACCTTCTCTGCGGCTTCGGCCCTGGTCGGACGTTCCTTCGGCGTTCTTGTAGTACTCGATTGACGCGTTCGGCTTTCGAATGCGTCGTCCGGCCTCCCAAATGTGGGGGGTCATTTCGTTTTCGGGGATCCGTCGCCTGACAGCACAGCAACTGAATCACAGCTACCGACTTCACAGGCACCATCACAGGGGACAACCATGACTGACAAGATCACCGGAGCTCAGGCACTGATCCGAGCTCTCGAATTGGAGCAGGTCGACACGATCTTCGGCCTGCCCGGTGGGTGCATTCTGCCCGCCTACGATCCGTTGCTCGACAGTTCGATCCGCCACATCCTCGTTCGCCACGAACAAGGTGCCGGTCACATGGCCGAGGGTTACGCGCATGTGACGGGACGCCCTGGTGTGGCCATGGTGACGTCAGGTCCGGCAGCGACGAACATGGTCACGCCTCTGTGCGACGCATACATGGACTCGATCCCGATGGTCTGCATCACCGGGCAGGTTTCGACGTCGGCTATCGGAACAGATGCGTTCCAGGAGTGCGACACAGTCGGCATCACCCGCAGCGTGACCAAGCACAACGAACTCGTGATGACGGCCGATGACATTCCCTTGATGGTGCGTCAGGCATTCCACATCGCCACAACCGGCCGGCCGGGTCCCGTGCTCCTCGACCTCCCCAAGGATGTGCTGCAGAACTCGATGACATGGCACTGGCCTTCCGATGAGGACGTCATCGACAGCCTTCCCGGGTACAAGCCGAATGTGAAGGGCCATCCGCGGATGATCAAAGAGGCGGCGAGGCTGATCCTCGAGGCTCATCAGCCAGTTCTCTATGTCGGTGGAGGAGTGCTGAAGGCGCGAGCGGCCGATGCATTGCGTGAATTGGCCGAATTGATCGACACACCAGTCGTCACGACGCTCATGGCTCGAGGTGCCTTCCCGGACGACCATCCACTCTGTCTTGGCATGCCCGGGATGCACGGCAATGCGACTGCAGTCACTGCGATGCAAAAGAGCGATCTGTTGATCACGCTCGGCGCGCGTTTCGACGATCGGATCACTGGAAAGATTTCGGCTTTTGCCCCCGATGCCAAGATCATTCACGTCGACATCGACCCTGCCGAGCAGGGCAAGGTGCGACGACCTGACGTCCCAATCGTTGGCGACTGCCGTCTCGTGATCGAAGAGATCATCAAGGCGATCAAGGATCTGCTGGCATCGGGTGAGAAGCAAGTCGATATTGCCCCGTGGAAGAGCAGGGTGAGCGGATGGCGTGAACAGTTCCCGCTGTACTACCCGCAGAGCCAGCCCGGGGATTCTCTCAAGCCCCAGTTCTGTCTCGAGCAATTGCGTGATCTCTCACCGAAGGGCACCATTTTGTGTTCAGGTGTCGGACAGCACCAGATGTGGTCGTCTCAGTACTGGAACTTCACCGAGCCCTACACCTGGGTCAACTCGGGGGGACTCGGGACCATGGGCTTTTCGATACCTGCTGCGATCGGCGCAAAAGTTGGACGTCCCGATCGCACGGTGTGGGCAGTCGACGGTGACGGCTGTTTCCAGATGACCGCGCAGGAGCTTGTCACCGCGAGTGTGGAACGTATTCCGATCAAGGTGGCGGTTCTCAACAACTCGTATCTCGGAATGGTTCGCCAGTGGCAGGAGATGTTCTACGAGGAGCGGTACAGCGAGGTGTACTTGTCTCCCGAACTGCCAGATTTCGTCAAGTGGGCCGAGGCGATGGGGTGTGTCGGCATCCGCGTCGAAAGCCCTGAAGAAGTTCAGCCCGCGATCGAGAAGGCGAACTCGATCAACGACCGATCTGTCGTCGTGGAATTCCGCGTCGACGCCGGCGAGAAGGTGTTCCCCATGGTTCCAGCCGGCTATAGCAATGACGATCTGCTCCTGCATCCGGATCAGAGTTCACGACGGGACTTCCTGCGATGAGTACGAGTATGCCGATCCCATCTTCTCCGATTTCGCATCACATCTTGTCGGTGCTCGTCCAGAACCGCCCGGGAGTGCTTGCGAGGGTGTCCAGCCTGTTCGCCCGCCGCGGCTACAACATCTTCAGTCTCGCGGTGGCTCCGACAGAAGACGACAATCTGTCCCGAATCACGATTGCAGTCGACGTCGAATCTGCTCCGCTCGAGCAGATCGTGAAACAACTCTTCAAACTGGTCGATGTCGTCAAGATCAGCGAACTCGATCCGAGACGTTCGGTCGAGCGCGAACTGGTGATGGCGACCGTACGGGTTTCGGCTGACCAGCGTGGTCAGGTCATTGAACTCACGAATATCTTCGAAGGCAAGATTCTTGCCGTCGGGCTCGAAGCGGTCACGGTGTCGCTCGAAGGTCATCCCGACAAAATCGACGATTTCGAGGAACTTCTGCGAGGCTATGGCATCGTGGAATTACAGCGAACGGGTCGCGTGGCGCTACCCAAACTCGATCGGGAGGCGCGGACGCGCTCTCCCAGAACTGGAAAGGCAAGCTGAGACATGGCAGCGAAGATGTACTACGACAGCGATTGTGATGTATCGATCATCAAGAACCGCAAGGTTGCGATCATCGGTTACGGATCCCAGGGGCATGCACATGCGCTCAACCTGAAGGAGAGCGGTGTTCCGGTCGTTGTCGGTCTGCGCGAAGGATCGTCATCGGCTGCCAAGGCTGCTGCTGCCGGACTCGAGGTCAAATCGATCGCTGATGCTGCGAAGTGGGCCGATGTCATCATGATGACGATGCCCGACACCGAGCAGAAGGCAACGTACGACGAGTCGATCAAGAAGCACATGAAGGCTGGCAAGGCCCTTGCTTTTGCTCATGGATTCAACATTCGGTTCAAGCGCATCCGTCCCCCGAAGGGCGTCGACGTGATCATGATCGCCCCGAAGGGTCCCGGTCACCTCGTTCGTCGAACCTTCACCGAGGGTGGCGGCGTACCGTGCCTGAGTGCGGTCGAGCAGGACGCGACGGGTGACGCGAAGAAGGTTGCTCTTTCCTACGCATCTGCGATCGGTGGTGGACGAGCCGGAATCATCGAGACGACATTCGCCGAGGAGACCGAAACGGACCTCTTCGGTGAGCAGGTCGTGTTGTGTGGCGGTCTGACGTCTCTCGTCCAAGCCGGATTCGAGACGCTCGTCGAGGCTGGGTATCAGCCCGAGATGGCGTACTTCGAATGCCTCCACGAGGTGAAGTTGATCGTCGACCTCATGTACGAAGAGGGCATTGCAGGAATGCGCTACAGCATCAGCGATACGGCCGAGTACGGCGACGTCACTCGAGGCCCGAGGGTCATCACTCCTGCGACCAAGAAGACCATGCAGAAGATCTTGAAGGAGATCCAGTCCGGCAAGTTCGCCAAGGAATGGATCGCTGAGAGCGAAAGTGGCCGAGCGAAGTTCAACGAATTGCGCAAGGCCGGAGCTTCACATCAGATCGAAGAAGTGGGTAAGCGCCTGCGCTCGATGATGCCGTGGATCTCAGCAGGAAAGCAGAAGGTCTCCGAAGCTTCGGGCGGCTGACGACGTCGGGCACTCGGGTTCGGCTCGGGTGCCTCACGCACCTTTCGGTGAACAATTCTCGTCGATCCTGAAATCCGACTTGTTTGGTCGGGTTTCAGTTGTTATCGTGACGACGTTCCGTGGGTCGGAACCGAGACGAGTGAAAGGTGGCCGACATGTCGGGGCAGGAGTGGGGTTTCGAAACGAGGCAGATCCACATCGGTGGAGAACCTGATCCAGCGACGGGCGCGCGTGCGGTGCCGATCTATCAGACGACGAGTTACGAGTTCCGCAACGCTGAACACGCAGCCAACTTGTTCGCACTCGCAGAAGTCGGGAACATCTACACCCGCATCATGAATCCGACGCAGCTCGCACTCGAGTCGCGCGTCAATTCACTCGAGGGCGGCGTCACGACTGCGATCGGATTGCCGGGAACCCTCGTCGTGAGTTCGGGACAGGCTGCGGAGACGTTGGCGATCCTGACATTGGCCGAGGCCGGAGACCACATCGTGGCGTCACCGTCCCTGTACGGCGGAACCTACAACCTCTTCCACTACACGCTTCCGAAGATGGCCATCGAGGTGACCTTCGTCGACGATCCACACGACCTCGCGCAGTGGAAGTCAGCAGTTCGCCCCAACACCAAAGCCTTCTACGGCGAAGTCCTCGCCAATCCGCGTAACGACATCTTCGACATCGAAGGCGTGTCCAACGTTGCGCACGAGTCCGGTGTTCCCCTCATCGTCGACAACACGGTTCCGAGCCCGTACGGAATTCGTCCGCTCGAATGGGGCGCCGACATCGTGGTCCATTCGCTCACCAAGTTCGCTGGTGGACATGGCACGTCGATCGCCGGCTCCATCACCGATGGCGGCAAGTTCGACTTCTCTGCGTCTGGTCGATTCCCGAATTTCACCGAACCGGATCCGAGCTACCACGGGCTTGCCTACTGGCCGGCTCTCGGCCCCGGGTCCTACATCTTGAAGGCGCGAGTCCAGTTGCTTCGCGACTTGGGAATGGCAATCTCTCCGTTCAATGCATTCATGATCCTTCAGGGTCTCGAGACGCTGTCATTGCGCATGGAACGCCACTGGAGCAATGCCAAAGCGGTTGCTGAATTCCTCGCAGCTCATCCTCAGGTCGAGAGTGTGAACTTTGCCGGTCTCACTTCGAGCCCTTGGCACGAGCGAGCGAAGAAGTATTTCGGAGGTCGTGGGTACGGCTCTGTTCTTGCGTTCGACATCAAAGGTGGCCGCGAGGCGGGAGAGAAGTTTGTCGCTGGGCTGAATCTGCACAGCCACGTCGCCAACATCGGTGACGTTCGCAGTCTGGTGATCCAGCCTTCGACCACGACTCACAGCCAGTTGACTGCAGAGGAGCAGCTCGCATCTGGTGTGTCGCCGAGCTTGATTCGCCTCAGCGTCGGTCTCGAATCGATCACCGACATCATCGCCGATCTCGAAGCGGGCTTCGCTGCTGCGAAGTAACAGAGCGCGCCTGACCCGACTCGTGGATGCCTACGAGTCGGGTCGGTTCTCGTCCAGATATCTCTGAAACTCTGCAGCCAAGTCCTCGCCTGAAGGAATGTTGGCTTCGGCTCGTCGATCGAATTCCAATTCGAGCATTCGAACGTAATCGAGGGCCCGATCATCCTCGGATACGGCGTCGTCGTGCAGGGACTTCCACCGCTCGATGTCATCGTTCAGGAGCGCATGTCGAGTGGGAACTCCGAGAACGTGTTCGAGGTGGCGCAGCAGTGCTGCCGACGATTGAGGATGTTGGGCGTTCCCCAAGTAATGGGGGACGCCGACGCGAAGAGAGATCGCCGGCAAGTCGCTCTTTTCGAATTCGGCCTGGATCACTCCGACCACTCCTGTGATGCCCTGATATGTGGGTCGTGACAGACCGAGGGTTCGGGCCAATGTCGGATCGACGGTGCTGCCGACGACGGTCGGGATGCGTGTGTGGGGGATCGCATCGGCAGCGGCGCCGACGGTCACGATTGCTTCGCACTGCGTTCGCGTGAAGGCGGCCAGTAGGCACTGTACGTACGTGCGCCAGCGGACATGGGGCTCGACGCCCGTGAGAACGACCAGATCGTGTGCCGCATCCGGACACCGCACGGCGAGAAAATCGTTGTTCGGCCAGACGATGATTCGCTCACCGTCGTCGTCGAGTCGGGCCTCTGGTCGGATCTGAGTGAAATCGTAGAAGGCATCGGAGTCGATCGATCCGATGGTCGCTGATTCGTTGTGGGCCACGAGGTGTTCGAGGGCAGTCGTCGCCGCTCCGGCGACATCGAACCAGCCAGTCAGGGTCACAACCATGATGGGGCGACGAAGGGGGACGTCGACGCCCTGCCATGTCAGGACATCGGACACTTCCATGGAGAGAGTCTCACCCGGAGATCTCCCCGAACACAACGTCGATGCATGCGGTCAATGCACGTATGTCATCGGGATCGATCGCTGGGAACATTCCGACCCTCAATTGGTTCCGTCCGAGTTTCCTGTAGCTGTCGGTGTCAACGATGCCATTGGCACGAAGTGCTGCGCAGATGTCGTTCGCATCAGCACCTCCATCGGATGGCGCCGCAACATCGATCGTGGCCACGACCTGCGACCGCTGGGCTGGATCGGCGACGAAAGGAGTCAACCACGAGCGTGATTGCGCCCAGTCGTAGATCACTGATGCTGATTCCGCTGATCGTGCATTGCACGCTGCGAGCCCGCCGATGGAATTCATCCATCGGATTTGTGATTCGAGAAGTACGAGCGTTGCCAGTGCCGGCGTGTTGTACGTCTGGTCGGCTCGGGAATTGTCGAGAGCGATCTTGAGATCCAATGACGCCGGGACCCAACGTCCCGATGCAGAGATTCGTTCGATTCTCTCGACCGCGCGAGGTGAGCATGCGGCGATCCACAGTCCTCCGTCCGACGCGAAGCACTTCTGCGGGGCGAAGTAGTAGACATCGACCTCGCTCGGATTCCACATCAGACCACCGGCTGCCGAAGTGGCGTCCACCACTACGAGAGCGCTGTCGTCGCTTCCGGCAGGTCGCCGGAGGTCCATCATTACCCCAGTGGATTTCTCATTGTGCGTGAACGCGTAGACGTCCGTCCCCGCTTCCGCACGAGGCAAAGGGTGAGTGCCAGGGCTGCTCTCGATGACCGTTGGCGAACCAAGATGCGGAGCGGCAGCGGCGGCTTGGGAGAACTTGGATGAGAACTCTCCGAACACGAGGTGCTGACTCGTGGTGTCGATCAGCCCGAAGGTGGCGACATCCCAGAAGACCGTCGAACCACCATTGCCGAGAACGATCTCCCAGCCATCGGGGAGCCCGAAGAGATCGCGCAAGCCGTGGCGCACGGACTTCACCACATTCTTCACAGGCGCTTGGCGATGGGAGGTTCCCAGAAGTTTCGGTCCAGCAGCCATCAAGTCGTCGAGCTGTTCGGGGCGGATCTTGGAGGGGCCGCAGCCGAATCGACCATCTCGTGGCAAAAGATCGGACGAAACGCGAATTTCTCGGGGGTCTTTTGTGTTCACTATGCAAGCATGGCAGGCATGAGTTCGTCCCCCCAACGAAATAGTCCATCTCTGCGCCGAACATCGTCACGTTTGGCCTCGATCGCCGAATCGGCAACCCTTGCGGTCGATGCCAAGGCCAAGGCGCTGAAGGCAGCGGGGGAGAACGTTATCGGTTTCGGAGCAGGGGAGCCCGATTTCCCCACTCCGGAGCACATCGTCGAGGCTGCGGTGCGCGCCTGCCGAGAGCCGAAGTATCACCGGTACACCCCGGCCGCCGGACTTCCCGAACTGCGCGAGGCGATCGCTGCGAAGACCCTTCGAGACAGCGGCTTCTCGACGAGCGCGGGAAACGTCCTCGTGACCAATGGCGGCAAGCACGCTGTGTTCACGGCTCTCGCGGCTCTGTGCGATCCAGGTGACGAGGTCATCGTTCCTGCCCCGTATTGGACGACATACCCCGAAGCGGTGACGCTGGCGGGTGGCGTGCCGGTCGTTGTCGATACCGACGAGAGCACGGGATTTCGCGTGACGGTCGAGCAACTCGAAGCCGCGCTCACGCCGCGAACGAAAGCCTTGCTCTTCGTTTCTCCCGACAATCCGTCGGGAGGTGTGTACACGCCCGCTGAGGTGGAGCAGATCGGCGAATGGGCCGTGGAACGCGGAGTCTGGGTGATGACCGATGAGATCTATGAGCATCTCACCTATGGAGACAGCGTCTTCAGCAGCATGCCAACCCTTGTCCCGGAAGTTGCCGATCAGTGCATCATCGTCAATGGAGTTGCCAAGACGTATGCGATGACGGGCTGGCGAGTCGGCTGGATGATCGGCCCATCCGATGTGATGAAGGCTGCGATCAATTTCCAAAGTCATGCAACGTCGAACGTCAACAACGTCGCACAGGTTGCAGCGCTTGCAGCAGTTGCCGGTGATCTGACTGCTGTTGCCGAGATGCGAACGGCCTTCGAGCGTCGTGGGCGGACGATGCATCGGATGCTGAACGAGATTCCTGGTGTCACATGTCAAGCGCCCGAGGGTGCGTTCTACTGTTATCCGAATGTGAACGGTCTGCTCGGAAGATCGATCAACGGCAAGGTTGCATCCTCCAGTATGGAATTGGCTGACATCATTCTTTCGGAGGCCAAAGTGGCCATCGTTCCTGGCGAGGCATTCGGCACTCCGGGATACGCTCGTTTCTCGTTTGCTCTCGGCGATGCCGATCTCGAAGAGGGCATACGTCGCATCGCCGATCTCGTCACCCCTTCCTGATTCTTGTTGCGCGTGCAATCGACGCGCTCTGCGTAGGAATCGGACGGCAATGTCGATTCGTGAACGTGCTGTGGTACTGTCTCCACGCCGGCGATAGTCGGTTCGTGTGGAATACAGCGAAGCCGGTGAGATTCCGGCACTGTCCCGCAACGGTGGTCCGTGTTCGTCACGGCAAGTCCGGTCGCCTGATCCACATGCGATAACCAACCCTCGAGGCAAGGGCGGATCGCGCGAGAGTTCCTTCTCTCGGCACTCCTCTTGTCTCCTCAGAGCATGAGGAGGCTTCCATGAAGCATGTTTCATTCATCCGGGCACTGTTCGTCAGCGCATTCGTTGCGACTGCGGTCGTATCGTGCGGATCCAACTCCGCCGATGACACGAGTTCGACTGCAGTCGAATCGACAACAGTCGACACCGTCGTAGGCGAAGTCGATGATTCGGGTTCACCGGCACGAATCGTCAGCCTTTCTCCGACGCACACCGAGATTCTGTTTGCCATCGGTGCCGGCGAGCAGGTCGTGGCCGTCGATGCGATGTCGAATCATCCAGCGGAGGCAGCTGCTGTTGTCACGTCTCTGTCCGGGTACGAACCAAATGTCGAATCCATCGTGTCGTACGAGCCAGATCTCGTCGTCATCGGCGACGACTACAACGGTCTGGCGGAACAACTCGCGTCGGTTGGCATCGACTCGTGGGCCACTCCAGCGCCGTTGAATCTCGATGAAGTCCTCGCACAAATCGAAGACCTCGGTGAACGAGTCGGAAAACTCGATGAGGCGTCCGAACTTGCGACGTCAATGCGTACATCGATCGACGAAATCGTGGCATCTACAGGAACTCTGGATATGCCGCTTTCCTATTATCACGAACTCGACGACACCTATTTCACTGCGACGTCGAACACTTGTGTCGGCTCGGTCTACAGCCTTTTCGGGTTGAGAAACATTGCCGACGCTGCTGAGGATCAGTCCGACTATCCGCAATTGTCTGCCGAGTTCATCATCAGTCAGAATCCTGATCTCGTCTTCCTCGCCGATACGAAGTGTTGTGCAGTATCGGCGGAGTCGGTTGCGGCTCGTCCGGGTTGGGAGACTTTGGCGGCCGTTCAGAACGGACATGTCATTGCTCTCGATGACGACATCGCGTCGAGATGGGGACCACGTATCGTGGACTTCGTCCGCTTCATCTCCGAAGCGATTTCGCAACTCGTGCAATCTG
>JBJTGN010000127.1:0-2677 GCA_046093905.1 Actinomycetota bacterium | reverse complement strand
GAGTTTGAGACCGCTGCCTCTGCCGTTGGGCTACCGGGGCGATGCTGTCAGGCTAGCCCCTCGTGGGTGAGCCCCAACTGGTCGACGCTTCGCAAGAACTGTTCGCCACTCTCCTGGGGTCAGTCATCGGCTTCTCCACCGTCTAAGTTCTGCCTGTGTTGGCTTTCACGTTTCCGGGACAAGGATCTCAACGTCCCGGCATGGGTCGGCCGTGGAGAGACCACGAGTCGTGGGAACTCGTCGAGGAAGCCAGCGATGTCGCGAATCGGGACGTTGCGAACCTTCTCCTCGACGCAGACGCTGAAGAGTTGCGCGATACCCGCAACGCCCAGTTGACGACCTTCGTGTCGAGCTTGATGGTGCTCGATGCGGTCGAGCGACTGGGAATCGAACCGAGTTACTGCGCCGGGCACAGCCTGGGCGAGTACACAGCGCTCACGGCAACGGGAGCACTCTCCTTCGAGGACGGCGTTCGTCTCGTAGTGGAACGAGCTGACGCGATGCATGAAGCGGGGGGCCTCCATCCGGGCACCATGGCTGCCGTCCTCGGACTCGACGATGAACAGGTCGAAGTTGCATGTCGACGGGCCGATAGCGAAGTGTGGGTCGCCAACTTCAATGCCCCTGGTCAGGTCGTCATTGCCGGCTCGAAAGAGGGAGTCCAACGCGCAAGCGAGATCGCGAAAGAACTCGGAGCGAAGAAGTCCATGCCCCTGGCAGTCTCCGGAGCCTTTCACACACCTTTCATGGTTCCTGCCAAAGATCGACTTCGAGAGGCAATTGCGCTTGCCTCGCCACGCGATACCGAAGTGCCGGTGATCAGCAACGTCGATGCGATGGCCCACGCCTCGGGCGACGAGTGGGCGTCGCTGCTCTCGGCTCAATTGTCCAGTCCCGTTCGCTGGAAGCATTGCTTGCTGTCATTGTCCGAGCTCGGAGTCACCGAATTCGCCGAACTCGGACCGGGAGGCGTGCTCACAGGCATGGCCAAGCGAACAGTGGAGTCCGCTCGCACGATCAGCGTGGCAACACCCGACGAACTCGACAAGTTCATCGAGTGGGTCAATGCGGCATCTCCGACCGGCGCTGCTCAACTCGAAGGAGAACACCTCTTCGCCGTCGAGCGTTTGATCGTCAGTCCCGCAGCGGGGATCTTCACTCCTCGTTCGGATGTTCGCCCCGGAGATCGGGTCGAAGTCGGCCAATCGATCGGCAGTGTCGGCGAGACCGACGTCGTGTCTGCATTTGCGGGTGTGATCCAAGCATTCATCGCAGTCGAAGGTGAACGCACCACGAACCGCCAACCCATTGCCTGGTTGAGGACGAACTGACATGCCTGCACCGCCATCGAACATTCGCGGGGCGATCATCACCGGCTTGGGAACCTCACTTCCCGACCGAGTCGTCACGAACGAAGATCTGAGCCGAACTCTCGACACATCCGATGAGTGGATTCGCGAGCGAAGTGGCATCAGAGAGCGACACATCGGGGGTACGACTTCCGAACTCAGCGTCGCCTCCGCAACTCGAGCGCTGCAGATGGCGGGCGTGGATCCGAGCGAAATCGACGTGTTGATCCTGTCGACGACCACTCCGGATCGCTGTGTTCCCGCCACATCAGCAACTGTTCAGAACGCTCTCGGGCTGCGCTGTGGCGCATTCGACATCAACGCCGCCTGCTCGGGATTCGTCTATGGACTCTCCATCGCACATGGACTCGTTGCGATGGGCGCCAACAAGATCCTTCTCGTCGGTACGGACACCCTGTCGCGCATCACCGACTGGAGCGATCGCAACACGGCGGTGCTCTTCGCCGATGGGTCGGGAGCCGTCGTTCTCGAAGCAGTCGACGGTCCCGGTCAACTCCTTGCATGGGACATAGACGCCGATGGGTCGGCGGAGCACTATCTCTATGCCGATCTTGGTGGGTACATCCAGATGGAGGGCAAGGAAGTCTTCCGACGCGCCGTGAGAATCATGGTTGACAGTGCCGAGAAATCGATGCGCGCCGCGGGGATCACCGCCGACCAGATCAGTCTCGTCGTCCCCCACCAGGCGAACATCCGAATCATCCAAGCTGCGTGCGAACGCCTCGGCGTACCCATGGACCGTGCTGCAACCGTGCTCCACTACACAGGGAACACCTCCTCTGCTTCGATCCCGCTTGCACTCGCAGATGCTGCGAACGCCGGGCGTATCGCAAATGGCGACATCGTTCTTCTCGTCGGGTTCGGCGCGGGCATGACGGCCGCAAGCGCTCTGTTGCGTTGGGGAGCACGCTCGTGAGTCGCGTAGTCCTGATCACCGGAGGTTCACGAGGGATCGGACTTGCCACCGCTCGTCGCTTCGCCGAACTCGGAGACCGAGTTGCCGTCACCTACAACTCTTCGCCACCGCCGAGGGACATCTTCGGTGTCCAGTGCGACGTCGCCGACAACGTTTCAGTCGATGCAGCCTTCGCCAAAGTCGAAGCCGAATTCGGACCTGTGGAAGTCCTCGTCTCCAATGCCGGCATCACGAAAGACATGTTGTTGCTGCGGATGAACGAGTCGGACTTCGAGTCGGTCGTCGATACCAATCTCACAGGCGCCTATCGCGTGTCGAAACGGGCTGCTCAGGGAATGCTCCGGGCTCGGCGCGGTCGAATCATTCTGGTCGGCAGTGTCGTCGGCCTTCT
>JBJTGN010000126.1:0-15819 GCA_046093905.1 Actinomycetota bacterium | reverse complement strand
ACGAGATCTTCCAGAGCAGAACACGCGGCATCGGCATCATCCCGAAAGATGTCGCGCTGCAATACGGATTGTCGGGCGCGAACCTGCGAGCAAGCGGTGTCGACTGGGACTTGCGACGCGATCAGACCCTGCCGATGGCGTGGGACAAGGCCGACTGGAAAGTCTGGACTCACCCTGACGGTGACAGCTTCGCTCGTTGCTGGGTGCGTCTGCAGGAAGTCCGTGAATCCACGATGATCGTCGATCAGCTCCTGGACACCATCCCGTCGGGTCCTGTCATGGCCAAGGTGCCGCGCATCATCAAAGTCCCCGAAGGTGAAGCCTGGGTGTCGACCGAGAATCCGCTCGGTGAAATGGGCTACTACGTCGTGAGCAAAGGCGACCTCGGTCCGTTCCGTACCAAGATCCGTTCGGCCAGTTTCAACAACATCTCGATCGTTCCGTGGCTGCTGAAGGGCGTCTACGTGCCGGACATCATCACGATCCTCGCGTCGTTGTACTTCATCCTCGGAGACATCGACCGATGAACGCTCTCATTGCCGCCGACCTCCCGTATTGGGCGCAGACGTTGTTGCGCATCCTTGGAGGGATCGTTGCCGTTCTTCTTCCTGCGGGAACCATCGTCTATTTGTTCCTCTTCAAGATGATGTCGTTCATGCAGAGTCGACTCGGACCGATGGAAGCCGGTCCCTACGGGTCGATGCAGCTGTTCGCCGAAGTCGGCAAGTGGCTGCAGAAGGAAGACATCACTCCCGAGCGGGCTGACAAGACGATCTTCAAGCTCGCTCCGCTCGTCGTGCTGTCGAGCACGTTCCTTCTCGTGGCAGTCGTGCCGTTTGGGCCCGACGCGTGGTTCACGAATTTCGAAGCCGGCGTGTTCTACATGCTTGCCGTGTCGTCGATCAGTGTTCTCGGAATCTTGATGGCGGGCTGGTCGAGCGCCAACAAGTACTCGCTGCTCGGCGGTCTGCGCGCTGCTGGTCAGTTGATCGCATACGAGTTGCCGATGGTTCTCGCCGTCGTCGGCGTGGTGATCCAGGCCGGCACGATGAACCTCCAGGGAATCGTCGAAGCCCAGAATGCGGGCGAGATCTTCGGGTGGAACGGTCTCGGCAATCCGTACTTGTTGACGCAGATCGTCGGGTTCGTGATCTTCATGATTGCTGTTCAGGCCGAATTGACGCAGGCTCCCTTCGACATGCCGATCGCCGAGTCGGAACTCGTGTCGGGATACATGACCGAGTACTCGGGCTTCCGATTCCTCACGTTCTTCATCGCCGAATTCGCGACTGCCGGTGTCTTCTCGTTGATCGCCTCTGTGCTCTTCCTCGGCGGATGGGGAGTTCCCTTTGCCTGGTTCGGCTGGGAGAACATCGACGACGTCGACAACTGGATGAACATCGTCGGACCGCTGATCATGGTCACCAAGATGCTGTTGTTGTCGTTCGTGATCATGTGGGTGCGATTCAGCTATCCGCGATTCCGTGAGGATCAACTGCAGCGCTTCGCGTGGAAAGTTCTCGTCCCCGTGTCCTTGATCAACATCATGGCCACGGCGATTCTCAAGGTGGCCTTCTGATGAACGCCAATCTCAATGGTGGCCTTCTCACGAATGCCGTTCTCAAGGTGGCCTTCTGATGAATGCCGATCTCAATGGTGGCCTTCTAACGAATGCCACTGCAGTTTTGAAACTCGTCGATTGCCTGAAGGTTGTGAACTGATGCCCAAGGTTCCCGGTCTCGTCAAAGGTCTCGGTGTCACGCTGAACACCTTGGTGCGCACAGCCACCAAGGGTTCGAACACCGTGCAGTATCCCAAGGAGAAGGAAGCGCCGCCGTTGCGCGCCCGAGGTGTCATAGCCTTGCGTGAGGACAACTGCACGTCGTGCATGCTGTGTGCGCGTTCGTGCCCGGATTGGTGCATCTACATCGAAGGTCACAAGGAACTTGCACCTCCGCGTCGTGCCGGGGGCAAGCCCCGTCAGGTGAACAAACTCGATCGCTTCGACATCGACTACGCGCTCTGCATGTATTGCGGAATCTGCGTCGAGGTGTGTCCGTTCGACGCGTTGTTCTGGAGCCCCGAGTACGAGTACTCCGAACCGCGCATCGCTGATCTGCTGCACGACAAGGTCAAGCTCGGCGAATGGATGGAAACCGTTCCCGAGGCTCCTGGTCTCGAGGCCGGAGCCGAGAAGAAGGGGAAGAAGTAGTGCTCGCTGCCGATCTTCTCGTCGCCCAGAACATCGGGTTCGGAATCATCTCATTGTTGATGATCGTCGGTGCCCTGCGCGTGGTGACCGTGAGCAATGTCGTCCATGCTGCGTTGTGGCTGGTCGTCGTCCTGTCGGGCGCTGCGGCGCAGTATCTGTTGCTGTCAGCCGAATTCGTAGCCGTCACACAGGTGCTCGTGTACGTCGGCGCGGTGATGGTGCTGTTCCTCTTCGGAACCATGCTCACCCGGGCACGCATCGGAGCCGAAGGCGATCTCAACAACAAGAACTGGGCACTCGGAATTCCGGTCGCTCTCGTGATGCTCGGAGTCATGGCCTGGGTGATCATCGACGGATTCGGCGATGAGAAGCTGATCGAAAACCCGGGGGAAATGAGTCAGGTCCCCGTGCAATTGATCAGCGACGACATCTTCGGCCCGTATCTGCTCCCGTTCTGGGCGCTGTCGTTCGTTCTCCTCATCGCCGTCATCGGTGCGATCGTCCTGGCGCGAAAGGACTGAGAGATCTCATGTTGACTGCCCAGTTTCTCCTTCTCGGAGCCGTGCTCTTCTGCATCGGCGTCTATGGCGTCCTCGCTCGCAAGAACGCCGTAATGGTGTTGATGTCGATCGAGCTGATCCTCAACTCCGTCAACTTGAACCTGCTCGCTTTCGCTGTGCGCAACGGATCCGTCGACGGAAACACGTTCGCTCTCTATGTCATCGCAATTGCCGCTGCTGAAGTCGGCGTCGGACTCGCGATGGTTCTGCTCATCTATCGCAATCGCCGCACGATCGCTCTCGACGATCTCTCCGAGATGAAGGGCTGATCGTCATGGTCGATTACATGGTCCAAGCCGCCAAGGAAGATGTCGTGCTGTCCTCGGGATGGTTCCTCGAGCACGCGTGGCTGATTCCGATCATCCCCGCCGTGGCGTTCGTTCTGATCATCTTCTTCGGCAAGCAATTGCCGAAGAAGGGAAGTGAACTCGGCGTCATCTCGATGCTCGGATCGCTGGTTCTGTCCATCGGAGCCGCGTGGCAGTGGATCCAGCGAGTCAACGGCGCCAACGATGCTGCCCATTCGGTGATGGAGAACGGTGCGGAAGCCGCCCACCACTCTTCGCCGTTCGTCGGACCGATCATTCGCGAATGGACCTGGTGGCAGAGTGGTGGTTTCGAGTTCGGCATCGGCCAGCACATCGACGGCCTTGCACTGACCCTGCTCGTCGTCGTGGCCTTCATTTCGAGTCTCGTGCAGATCTACTCGCTCGAATACCTGCGAGGTGATCGCCGGTACACGCACTTCTTCGCTGCCCTGACGTTGTTCTCGGCGGGCATGTTGTCGATGGTTCTTGCTCCGAACATGGTCCAGTTGATTCTCGGTTGGGAGATCATGGGTCTGTGTTCGTTCATGCTGATCGGACACTGGTGGGAAGAAGAGGCCAATGCCCGCGCCGCACTGAAGGCGTTCTTCACCGTTCGCGTGGGCGATATGGGACTGCTCATCGGTACCGGAATCCTGTTCTTCTCCGCCAACAATTGGACGCAGGAGAACCTCGGAGTCAGCGGCTTCAACATCAGTGGCCTGTCGGCGTGGGCGCTGTCTGGTGAAGCGAGTTCGAGCGCGCTCACCTGGGGTGCCATTGCATTGTTCGTGGCCTGTATCGGCAAGAGCGGTCAGTTCCCGTTGCACACGTGGCTGCCCGATGCCATGGCTGGTCCGACTCCGGTCAGCTCGCTGCTCCACTCGAGCACGATGGTCGTTGCCGGTGTGTTCCTCGTGGCTCGCGTGTACCCGGTGTTCTGGGAAGGCATGTCGATCGGAGACACGAATCTCAACTTCATCGTGTTGATCGGCGGAATCACGATTGTGATTGCGGCATTGTTGGCCTTCGTCCAGAACGACATCAAGAAGGTCCTGGCCTATTCGACTGTGTCGCAGCTCGGATACATGATGCTCGGTCTCGGTGCAGGTGCTTGGCTGCCCGCTGTGTTCCACATCTTCACGCATGCGTTCTTCAAGGCGTGTCTCTTCCTTGCAGCGGGATCGGTCAGCCATTCGGGCTCGCACCATTCCTTCGACATGAAGAAGGACATGGGAGGTCTCGCGAAGAAGATGCCGATCACAGCAACGACGTGGATCGTTTCCACACTCGCGCTTGCCGGTGTCTTCCCATTGGCGGGCTTCTTCTCCAAAGACGAGATCATCGACAACGTCGGACACAACGGCTACAACGCGTTCATGATCGTCGGTCTCGCCGGAGCGTTCCTGACTGCGGCGTACATGACACGCGCGACGTATCTCACCTTCTTCGGCGAACCGCGTGGCGCAACTGCAGGCGAGCACCACGACGACTCTCATGCGAGCGATCACGGCCATGATGATCACGGCCATGCCAGCGATCACGGTCACGATGATCACGGTCACGCGGGCCACGACGATCACGGATCACATGACGACCACGGATCACATGACGACCACGGCTCACACGGTCCGCACGAGAGCGGCAAGTTGATCACCGTGCCGCTGATGATCCTCGCATCCCTGGCACTCGTTGCCGGTCTTGTGAACGCGACGCCATTCGGATCGAATTGGGAACAGTTCAAGAAGTACGTCGAACCGAGCAGTGAAGCCGTTGTCATCGACGCTGTTCAGCCGAGTGGACCTGGTGAGGCAATGATCCTCAATCCGGCTCTCAATTCTGTTCCCCAGGCCGAAGAGAAGGCCACCGAGGGCTGTGCCATCAGCGCACCGGAGCCGGGTACTGCTTGCTACTTCCCGACAGTGAGCCACGCCAAGTTCAAGTGGTCGAAAGCTGCACTGTCACTCGTGATCGTCGCCCTCGGTCTCGTCTCGAGTTGGCTCGTCAGCGTCCAGCTGTACACCCGCCGTCGGGGATTCCTCGTGGGTCTCACCAAGCGCAATCCGGTATTGCGAGGCGGCTACGCCCTGCTGTGGAACAAGTACTACCTCGATGCCCTGTATGAAAAGGTCATCGTCAGGGCGATCGCACACCCGATTGCCCGAGGTGCCTACTGGTTCAACCAGAGGGTCATCGACGGCATCGTCAATGCGGCAGGCAAGATTTCGCGCGTCGTGGCTGGCTGGGTCTATCGCAATGTCGACCAGCGGGTCGTCGATGGGGCTGTCAATGCATCCGGAGCGACGGCTCGCGGCACGGGCGGAGCATTGCGCCCGGTGCAGACCGGAAAGATCAACCAATACGGAGCTCTGTTGTTCGCCTCGGCGGCCATCGGAGCCCTGATACTCGTCATCATCAATACCTGAGGGGAAATACGGCATGGACGTACTCCGTGATCAAAATTGGGTGCTCAGCGTGGGCACGTTCCTGCCATTGGCAGGCGTGCTCGTGATGCTGTTCATCCCGAAGGCCGAAGAAGAGTTGCACAAGTTCGTGGCTCTTCTCACGGCTGTAGCAACCCTTGCCGTGGGCATCTTCACGTTGACGAAGTTCGACTTCGATCAGGCCGAGAAGTTGCAGTTCTTCGCCGAGACCGAATGGATCAAGGTGATCTCGAGCAACTACACGATCGGTCTCGATGGAATGAGCTTGCCTCTCTACATCTTGTCGATGGTCGTGACCCTGCTCGTCATGGTCTATTCGTGGAACCACATTCCATCTCCAGGTAATCCGAAGGCATTCCTGATCCTGATGCTCATCCTGCAGACGGGTATGGCCGGAACCTTCATCGCCCAGGACCTGATCCTGTTCTTCGTGTTCTTCGAACTCGTCCTGCTGCCGATGTACTTCATGATCGGCGTCTGGGGTGGTGAGCAGCGTCAGTCTGCGTCGCTCAAGTTCTTCCTCTACACGATGTTCGGCTCGGCGTTGATGCTCGTGGCTTTCATCGCATTGTTCTTCAAGGTGCGCGGTGCTCTGCCCGATGGAGTCGAGGCGTCGTTCTCGATGCCGCTGTTGGCGGAGTACGGCGGTCTCATCGGCCGCTCTGCCCAGATCTGGATCTTCGGCGGCATGTTCATCGGTTTCGCCGTCAAGGTTCCGATGTTCCCGTTCCATACCTGGCTGCCCGATGCACACACTCAGGCGCCAACTCAGGGTTCGGTCATCCTGGCGGCGATTCTGCTGAAGCTCGGAACCTACGGTTTCGTTCGCATCGCTATCCCGACGCTGCCCGAAGCAGCCAAGGAATGGGCACCGTGGATCGGATTGCTCGCCGTGATCGGCATCATCTACGGAGCTCTCGGATGTCTCGCTCAGACCGACATGAAGCGCTTGATCGCTTTCTCCTCGGTTGCTCACATGGGTTTCGTGATGCTCGGCATTTCGACTCTCACCCCGATGGGCTTCAACGCCGCCATCTTCGGCATGGTCGCCCACGGTCTGATCACCGGCATGTTGTTCTTCGTGGCCGGCAGCGTGAAGGAGCGTTACCACACCCTCGAAATCGCCCGCCTCGGTGGTCTGCTGAAGCAGGCTCCGCGTCTCGGCTGGATCCTTGGTTTCTCGGCGATGGCGTCGCTCGGCTTGCCCGGTCTGGCTGGTTTCTGGGGCGAGTTCCCAGCGATCCTGTCGGCGTATTCACCTGCTGAGGGTCTTCCCGAGGAAACGTTCCGCACATTCATGGTCGTGGCCGCTCTTGGCACGGTGTTCGCAGCCGCATACCTGCTCTGGCTCTACCAGCGCACGGCGTTCGGCGAACCCAAGCCAGAGTTCTCGGGTCACGGCGGTCATGGAGACCATCATGAGGAGATCGAAGACGTCAACGCGTTCGAGTGGATCGCGTGGACACCGTTCCTCGTGGCGATCGTCGTGTTCGGTGTGTACCCGCAGTTGATGTTCAAGATCATCGATCCGGCCGTACAGGTGGCCCTCAAGGCCTTCGGAGGCTGATTCTCGATGACCCTCGCCGGAGTTCTCGCTGCGACGTCCAATGTCGTGACATCCAAGTTCGCGACCTCCGATGTCGTGACTTCCAATGTCGTGACGTCATGGCAGTCGCCGACGATCGACTATCACGCGCTTGCGCCAGAGATCGTTCTGGCCGCAGGCATCTGTCTCGTGATTCTCGTCGATCTGTTCACGAGTCAGTCCAAGAAGTGGCTGACGGCTTCGTTGACAGGCTTCGTACTCCTCGGTGCTCTCGTTCCTGTTCTCACGCTCGCAGTGGCAGACGAGTCGGTGAGGACCCTGTTCGATGGCCGCTATGTGGTCGACGAGTTCGCACTGACTCTCAAGGCGCTGTTCCTGATCGCCGGCTATGTCGTGGTCCTGCTCTCGCAGAATCATCTCGAAGAGGGTGACTACTACCAGGGTGAGTACTACGCGTTGATGCTGACGTCGCTGACGGGCATGGTTCTGATGGCGTCGAGCCGAGACCTGGTCAGCGTCTTCGTCGCTCTCGAAATGCTGAGCATTCCTGCGTACATGTTGGCTGCTTGGCGTAAACGAGATCGCAAGAGCAACGAAGCAGGCGTCAAGTACTACCTCCTCGGCGTCTTTGCCTCGGCGGTGATGCTCTACGGAATGAGCCTCCTCTACGGAGTCACCGGAACAACTCTTCTTGCAGACATCGGCGAGAAGATCACCGCGTCAGGGAACATGGCCGGGGTCGAAGTCCTGGCTGTGACCTTCGTGCTCATCGGGTTCGCGTTCAAGGTGTCCGCCGTTCCGTTCCACACGTGGGCTCCCGATACCTACGAAGGTGCTCCATTGCCGGTGACAGCGTTCTTGTCGGTTGCGAGCAAGGCCGGTGGTTTCGTCGCTCTCGTGACCGTGATGTACGTCGGCTTCCCTCAGGCCAAGGACGTCTGGCAGCCACTGCTGTGGGTTCTCGCAGCGGCGACCATGACGCTCGGCAACCTCGTGGCGCTTCGCCAGACGAACATCGTGCGCATGTTGGCGTATTCGTCGATCAGCCAGGGTGGCTTCATTCTCATGCCGCTGGCGGTTGCCGGTACCGGCGACGCTGCCGGACCTGCTTTGCGGGCAGTCGTCGTCTATCTGCTGGTCTACGCGGCGATGAACCTCGGCATGTTTGCTGTCGTTCTCGCGGTGACGCGCACCACTCGCAGCGGTGAGATCTCGAGCTTCGGAGGGCTTTTCTCCTACGCCCCTGGCCTCGGCGTTCTGCTGACGATCTTCCTTGCCTCGCTCGCAGGCATTCCGCCTCTCGGTGGCTGGATTGCGAAGTTCGCTGCGTTCCGCGCAGTGCTCGAAGCGGGCGGCGGTTGGGCCTATGCCATTGCCATCATCGGTGCGGTGAACTCGGTCATCGCGTTCGGCTACTACGGCAACGTCATGCGCGAAGTGTGGATGAAGCCCACACCGCACGGCGAGTCGACGGCGGTTCGCACTCCGAGTTCACTCGTTGCGGCCATGGCGATCACTGGTGTCGCAACGGTCGCCATCGGAGTTCTGCCAGGGGTGGTCACTCGATTCGGTGACCTCAGCGATCTCACCCGTGCCTTCGGCGGCTGACCGACTCGTCGACCTCATTGCCGAGGCCGGAGGAGCGATTCGCTTCGACCGATTCATGCACGAATGCCTCTACGGAAGCGGCGGCTTCTACATGTCCCGTGGTGGACAGGCGGGTCGGCGAGGTGACTTCATCACGTCTCCGGAGATCGGTCCACTGTTCGGAACGGTCATTGCTCATGCACTCGATTCATGGTGGTCGGACATGGGACGACCTGCAGACTTCCGAGTCGTCGAAGTCGGGGCAGGGCCAGGTTCGTTG
The DNA here is from genome assembly GCA_046093905.1 of Actinomycetota bacterium. Classification (GTDB taxonomy): domain Bacteria; phylum Actinomycetota; class Acidimicrobiia; order Acidimicrobiales; family Ilumatobacteraceae; genus Casp-actino8. Next base: position 6,885 of record JBJTGN010000126.1, on the reverse strand, counting down.
GCTCGGTCGATCCTGGCAGCGCGACCCGAATGCCTCGAGGGTCGACCGGAGGCGTATGTCGCAGTCGAGGTGTCGGAACAGCAGCGCTCGCTGCATCCAGAATCAGTGACGTCTGCGGATCGCGTGCCGGACGGCGACATCACGGGCGTGGTGGTTGCGAACGAACTCCTCGACAATCTGCCCTTTCGGCTGTTGGTGGGTGATGGTCAGTGGCGTGAAGCGTGGGTCACCGAGCGCAATGGCCAGTTCTTGGAGGTCCTTCGTGAGATCGATCCCGACATGAATGCGATCGGGGATGTCGATCTGTCGAGGCCAGCGCCGCTCGGTGCTCGCATTCCGTGGCGGGAGTCCGCGTCGACGTGGTCGAGAGACATCGCCTCACGTTTGCACGGACGTCTGATCGTCGTCGACTACATGGTCGCCAAGACGAGTGAGTTGGCGCGTCGACCGTGGCGCGAGTGGTTACGCACCTACGCAGGTCATGAGAGGGGATCGCACTACCTTCTCAGGCCTGGAGACCAGGACATCACGGGTGATGTCTGCATCGACCAGCTGACGGCAGTGATGGGCGAGCCACGTGCCCTGCGAACGCAGGCCCATTTCCTGCAACGGTGGGGTATCGACGAGCTGGTCGATGAGGGCAAGAGGATCTGGACGGAGAAAGCATCCAGACCCGATCTCGAAGCTGTGAAGATGCGCAGCCGTGTCAGTGAATCCGAAGCTTTGACCGACCCGAATGGCCTCGGAGGTTTCACGGTCGTCGAGTTCCAGGGATCTCTGTGAGAGTTCGACAGGCGCCGCTCGGAACGTTCGAGCACACCGAACACTAAGGTTGGGTTCTTCGATGACATCACGTGGGGGTGGACATGTCCGATTCGACTTCTGTCAATGGTGGTGCGCAGAACATCGATGACCTGCTGCTGGAGAATCGCATGTTCCCGCCTCCGGCCGAGTTCCAGAAGAACGCTCTCGTGGCCGGGACGTTTCTCTACGACGAAGCCGCGGCCGACTATCAGGGTTTCTGGGCACGACAGGCTTCGGACCTTCTCGATTGGGATCAGGATTGGCACACCATCTGTGAGTGGAATCCTCCCTTTGCCAAGTGGTTCGTTGGCGGCAAGCTCAACGCCTCCTACAACTGTCTCGATCGACACGTGCTCGCCGGACGCGGTGACAAAGTGGCGATTCATTGGGAGGGCGAGCCAGGCGACACCCGAACTCTGACGTATTCAGATCTTCTTGCCGAGGTGCAGAAGTTCGCGAACGTCCTCAAGACCCTCGGTGTCGAACGCGGCGACCGAGTGAACATCTACCTGCCGATGGTGCCCGAAGCGATCGTGTCGATGTTGGCCTGTGCACGCATCGGTGCTGCTCACAGCGTGGTCTTCGGCGGCTTTTCCTCCCAATCGCTGACCGATCGGATCAACGATGCGCAGGCCAAGGTTCTCATCACCGCTGACGGGGGGTATCGCCGAGGCGAAGTCTTCGCTCTCAAGCCAGCAGCTGATGAGGCGCTGGTATCGACGCCGACCATCGAGCACGTCGTTGTCGTTCGCCGCGGCGGCAATCCGGTCGAGATGGTCTCGGGACGTGATCACTGGTACCACGAGTTGATGGCCGATGCTGATGCAGAGTGTCCAGCTGAGCCGATGGACGCCGAACAACTCCTCTTCTTGCTGTACACCTCAGGAACGACGGGCAAACCCAAGGGCATCATGCATACCACGGGTGGATATCTCACCCATGTGGCCTTCACCCACAAGTACGTCTTCGACTTGCATCCCGACACGGACGTGTACTGGTGCACCGCGGATGTCGGCTGGATCACCGGCCACAGCTACATCGTCTACGGACCATTGGCGAATGGTGCCACCCAGGTCGTGTACGAGGGAGTCCCGAATCATCCTGGGAACGATCGCTTCTGGTCGATCGTGGAGAAGTATCGAGTGTCGATCTTCTACACGGCACCGACTGCGATTCGCACGTTCATGAAGTGGGGTGACGATGAGCCGCGCAAGCACGATCTGTCATCGCTGCGTCTCCTCGGATCCGTGGGTGAGCCGATCAACCCTGAAGCGTGGATGTGGTACCGGGACACCATCGGGGCGGGAACGTGTCCGGTGGTCGACACGTGGTGGCAGACCGAGACCGGCGGCATCATGATCAGTCCTTTGCCGGGTGCGACGACGTTGAAGCCCGGCTCGGCGACGTTCGCGCTCCCGGGAATCGGAATCGAAGTGGTCGATGATGCGGGCAATCGTGTCGACCACGGCGGTGGCTATCTGACTCTCACTCATCCGTGGCCCGGCATGTTGCGCGGTGTGTGGGGCGATCCGCAGCGATACCAAGAGACGTATTGGAGTCGCTTCCCAGACCGCTACTTTGCCGGCGACGGGGCAAAACTCGACAACGACGGCTACCTGTGGTTCCTCGGTCGAGTGGACGACGTGATGAACGTGAGCGGACATCGCATTTCGACAACGGAGGTCGAAAGCGCCCTTGTTTCTCACCCGGCGGTGGCCGAAGCCGCTGTGGTCGGAGCCAACGACGCAACCACGGGTCAGGCGATCATTGCCTTCGTGACGTTGCGCGGTGGATTCGAAGTGGATGAACACGACTTGCGCAACCATGTGGCCAAGGAAATCGGCGCGATTGCGAAGCCGAAGACGATCTACTTCACCCCGGACCTGCCCAAGACTCGCAGCGGGAAGATCATGCGCAGATTGCTACGTGACGTCGCAGAGGGTCGCAATCTGGGTGACACGACGACTCTGGCCGATGTCAGTGTCGTCAGCGAACTCCAGAAGAAGGCGGCTCACGCTCCGACTGAGGACTGAGCCGGACGCATCGACCGGCAGCTCGACTATCAGTCCCGGAAATTGTTGAACTGCAGCGGGATGCCCATGTCCTCGGCTTTGAGGAGGGTCATGACCGCTTGGAGATCGTCGCGCTTCTTGCTCGTCACTCGGATCGAATCGCCCTGAGTCTGACTCGTGATGCCCTTCGGTCCCTTTTCCTTGATGAAACGGTTGATCTCCCGGGCCTTGTCCGAGGAGATGCCAACCTTGATCACCACTGTCTGGCGCACCGAATTGTGTGAGGCCTCTTCGACTTTGCCGTAATCGAGACCGCGCAATGACACGCCACGCTTCACGAGGCGCTCCTCGAGCACGACTTTCAATGCGTTGAGGCGGTCCTCGGTGACCGACCGCATGGTGATCGAGAGTTCCTTCTGCTCGATGGACGAATCGGTGTTCTTGAAATCGAAGCGGGTCGAAATCTCTCGCTGAGCTTGATCGACCGCATTTCGCACCTCTTGGTGGTCGACTTCCGAGACGATGTCGAAACTGGGCATGGCCAGAGCGTAACGGTCTCGCTCGGGAAACCGTTAGATTGCCCGGTGCTCCAGCGATGTTGGGCAGGCGGTGCCGGCCCGGGGGACTATTCGGTGGGCGTGCCGGCACATGCGCCGGAGAGTGCGAGGAACGGGAGACTGCGCGTGGACGAATTGAGGGCAGGCGATCCAGAGACTTTGGGTTCGTATCGCATGCTCGGTCGCCTCGGAGCGGGTGGATTGAGCGTCGTTTTTCTCGCAGAACCGCTCGATCAGCGCGATGCTGCCCGGGGTTTCCGCTACGCAGTCAAGGTTCTTCGACCCCAATTCGCGGATGAGCAGCGATTCCGCAATCGCCTCGCTCGCGAAGCTTCTCGGATCATGTCGGTGGCCGGTCGGAACACGGCTCGCGTCCACGAAGTCGCCAATGAAGGACCGTTCGTCTATCTCGTCATGGATCACGTCGAAGGTGAGACGCTCGAGAAGCTGGTCGCCAATGGTCGCCGGATCCAAGGTCCGCTGCTGTGGTTCATGGCGTCGGGCCTCGTCGAAGCCTTGCGGGAGATCCATTCCGCGGGCATCGTGCACCGAGATCTCAAACCGTCGAACGTTCTCATCGGGCCCGATGGTGTCGTCGTCACCGACTTCGGCTTCGGCGGCATTCTCGACGAAGGGGGATTCGCGCGCACGGGCACGCTGATGGGATCGGTTGCCTGGTTGTCCCCCGAGCAGATCACAGGTGCTGCAGTCGACGAGCGCACCGACATCTTCAATCTCGGCTTGACGGTGGCATACATAGCGCTCGGCCGCCACCCCTACGCCACAGCTTCGGGTGAGCCGAGTTCGAGCGAGCCTCTCGGTTCGGGGCGCCCCGAAGCGATGATGTATCGGATCTCCCATTCCGCTCCGAACATCGACGCAATTCCCTCGCCACTGCGCGAGATGATTTCCCGCTGTTTGGCAGTCGACCCAGCTGAGCGTCCGAATCTCTCGGAGCTCAGCGCGTTCTTCGCCACTGGTGGATCCGTGCCAGAGGCGAACCCGCAGGGCGACTTCGGGGGGTCTGCACGTGCCACTCGAGTGCTCGACGAGTTCAGCGACGACACCCCTCCAGCGACACGTCGTAAGGACGCCGTCCCCAGCGTTCGGGACCGGCACGAGCCAGTCCAGTACGAACACGACGAGTACGACCCAATTCGAATCGACAGTGCCGACACGGGTTATTCGCAGATGGAGTCGATTCCGGTGATGGAGTACTCGAACGACCCGTCGTACGGAATCGAGCGGACTGTTCGTCGCCCCCGGGCCATCATCGTGGGCGCGGCCGCAGGTGTCCTCGGCATCGTCGCAGCCCTTGGTGCCATCGATGCCACCAACGTCGTCGACATCGGATTGATCGGATCGGCGCAGACCACCACAACGACGTCGACCACCACGACCACGTCGACGACGACGACCACGGTTCCCCCCACCACGACCACCCTTGCGCCTGCCCCCGTGTACCGCCTCTACCAAGTCGACGGGGTCAAGTACCGATGGAACCCGTGCCAGAACCCGATTCAGATCCTGCTCAATCCAACTGGCAAGTTGACGCCGGGTCAACAGGCGTCACTCGAGGCATTCCTCACCCAACAGTCGGCTGAGTTGGCGCGTTTGACCGGCATGACCATCGAATATCGCGGACTCAGCGAGGAGACATCGGGTCCTGGGTATTCGTTCGGCGAGGAGATCCTGATCCACTTCGAGGTTCCCGGGGGAGAGGGATTGCTTCAGGACGACAAGCCCTTCGAGGGATCGATCTCCGGAGATCGCGTCAAGGACGGATTCCGAGAGATCGACGCCGTCATCTTCCAGTACAACGCCAATGCTCTGCAGTACTTGTTCCTCGGTGATGAGCTTCATCCGTACGGTCAGTGGCTGGTCATGCTGATGCTCGGCAATGCAATGGGGTTGAGCCCGATGACCGACGCCGACATGACAGCTTCCGGATCGACCGACCCTCTCGGCTGGGAAAAAGAGATCATGTACTTCGGCGGCAAGCGTGAGGAAACTCCGACGTGGGGGCCTGGCGACCTTCAAGGGCTTTCCGAAGTTGGCGCTGCTGCTGGCTGCTTCTGAACGGAGACGACGCCATCGCGATGTCGGCTAGCCAGGGATGTGCTTGCCGGCGATGTGCCTGACGGCGATGTGCCTGACGGCGATGTGCCTGACGGCGATGTGCCTGACGGCGATGTGCCAGACGGCGATGTGCCAGACGGCGATGTGCCAGACGGCGATGTGGTAGTCAGATCACCCAACCGATACGCTCGGACGGGCTCGAATCAGGCACGGCCGTGTCCTCGAGTTCGTACGTCAATAGACATGGGTCGGTGCCCGAGCGGCCAAAGGGAGCAGACTGTAAATCTGCCGGCATTGCCTACGTAGGTTCGAATCCTGCCCGGCCCACACTCAGACACCGGATCGCATTGCGGTCCGGTGTTTCTCGTTTCGTCACTGCAGCATCCGCTGCATGACGACAACATCGATCCAGCGGTTGAACTTCCGGGCGACTTCGATCTCTCGGCCGATCTCGCGGAACCCACACGCCCGGTGCAGAGCTTGGCTGGCTTCTCCGGACGACGAAATCCGGGCGATGACACTGTGAAAACCGGATTCGGCGGCAGCTTCCACCACCGCCGTCAACAGTGCCTTTCCGATTCCGCGCCCCACATAGCTGTCGTGGACGTACACCGAGTCCTCGACGGTCGGACGGTAGGCGGCGCGCTCCTTGTAGGGGCTGAGGGCTGCAAAACCGAGGATGGAGCCCGAACGATCGACGGCAACCAGAGTTGTGAAAGCTCCGCTGCGCTCGATCTGCCACTGGCGTTGTTCGTCGAGGGTTCGGGGGACGAGATCCATGGTCGCAGTGGAGTTCTCGACCTCTTCGTTGTAGATCTGCCTGATGGCTTCGGCATCGAGAAGGGTTGCCGAACGGATGGAGAAATCGGCGCCGATCCCCCGGTCGATGTTCCTCTCGACGTCATCCACCGAACCAGTGTGCCAGGTGACATCGGCTCGGGCTGCCAATGGGTCGGATCCCGATGTTTCAGGACGGGGATTCGGGGCATGGGGGCATTTGCGAGACCCGGGGCTACACTTTCGATTCGGCTCGCGGCTCTGCCGTACCAGCGCCCTCTTAGCTCAGTCGGTAGAGCATTTCCATGGTAAGGAAAAGGTCGTCGGTTCGATTCCGACAGAGGGCTCAGCACCCGATTCCGGGTGTGTCCACAACCGGGCAGCCAACCGGCTGCGCGCCAGGCGGCGTAGCTCAGTTGGTCAGAGCATCCGGCTCATAATCGGAAGGTCATCGGTTCGATCCCGATCGCCGCTACTACACAAGTAAGTTCACGCAAGCAAGATCACAACCCCTACACCACAGGTGCACAGCAAAGGAAAGTAAGAACCATGTCGAAGGCGAAGTTTGAGCGTACGAAGCCTCATGTGAATATTGGGACGATGGGTCATATCGACCATGGGAAGACGACGTTGACTGCGGCGATTTCGCGGACGTT
>JBJTGN010000125.1:0-1083 GCA_046093905.1 Actinomycetota bacterium | reverse complement strand
TCGCTGAAGTGCGCCCGAATGTCCGCTGCAAGGGTGCGTCCAAGTTGGCTGAAACGCGGGCGTCTCGTGAAGCGGGATAACGCGATATAGATCAGTAGTTCAGCTCGCCGCTGGATCGTGACTTGATCCCAGTACGCGTCCTCGGTTACTTTCCGAAGCAGCTGCTGGGCGCGGCCAATGGAACCCGTTGCTTGCTTAATTGCGGCCACCGCTTCGTCATCTAGCTCGCCGGATCTTGGTGGACGGGCCTGGGCTCTCATGAAGGAGAAGAGAGGTTCTAACGTCTCTTGGTTGGCCTCGTAGAGGGCATGGGGGTCGATCTGCTCCCGGGGTCGATAGGTGTAGACGCGATTGGCAAGGAATTGCTGGGCCGCTGCTGGGTCCCGAAATACATAGAAGACACCCGGGGCAGCAGCGTGCGCTTGGGTTCCTAGTGTTTCCTCAATCCACGCCGACAACTCTGCTTGCTCATAGAGTTTCTGGAAAGTCCGCTTGCTCGTGAGCAATCCATCGGCTAGCGGCTGCCCCTCAAGATTTCGCGCCTCCCACGTTAGGCGCGACGAGACAACAAGAACTTCACGGGCTAGATCCCACGCCTGCCGAAGTGTCGCGGCTCTTTCATCAGGCCGCTCGATGACGTTGACGACGTATCCAAGGTTGATGACATCCGCTCTGTGGCGCTGTGTGTTTGGTCTATGGTTTGGATCCCATCCATCCACTTCATAGCCGAGGTCGGCGAGGTGCCTGATGTCGTCGCCGCGACCGCAGCCGTAGTCGAAGACTGATGTGGTGGGTTTGAGAATCCCATCCTCGAGTGCCGTGGCAATCGGTCGAGAGAGCGCCGCGCGGCTCATAGCTGTCTTGTGCCGCGCGACAGGTGTTGTCATGCAGCCGGTTCCTCTTCCAGTGCGACACTGGCCAGACCGATGACATTTATGACGCGTGGGTCGCCAACGAGATAGCCGATGCCGCGATGCAAATGGAGACGGAACTGGGTTGCGAGGGTCTCCTCATCGAGCCCAAGGCCATCAGTATGACACCGGAACTTCAGCAGGGCCCAGTAGAGATCGCCGTGGTCACCGG
>JBJTGN010000124.1:0-1623 GCA_046093905.1 Actinomycetota bacterium | reverse complement strand
TTCGCGAGCCGGAATTCTCCAAACCGTCGCCAATGAAAAACGTAGCGTCGCGTTCACGCTCGTCAGTTCGCCGATGATCACGCCAACTGTGCTGCCCAACATCGACCGGCCCATTCGGGACCTTGTCGCGACGTAGGGAGCTCTGACACACACCGCCGCGAGGGCTCGCGGAAGCCGAGATCGTCCCCGGCGCCCGTGCTTCTGATTGACGACATGGCCCCACCATGTGTAGTTCGCTTGCTTGCGCGCTGCACGACGAATCTCGTGTGGCATGTAACGATCGATCTGAACGTTCTCGGCATAGCAGTCTTCGAAACCTGCATCGGTGAAACGAAACGAGAAGTCTCGATCCTCGCAGTACGGCAATGCCTCATCGAAGCCGCGCAATTGCTCGAAGGTCTCTCGTAAGACCGCAAGGTTGTTGGTTTGCATCAAGAGATGACCGCCAGGGAGTGTGACAGGTGGTCGAAAGCTGCTCGAAGGCGAGACCCCGTCCACTCTGTTTCGTTGGCTCCCGACGACTGCGTGGATGTAACGGTTCGAAGCAAAAACTGAACGGATGCCCGAGATCCAACCAGGCTGGACGATGTCATCGGCATCAGTGAACGCCACGATCTTTCCTCGAGCGTGCGTCGCGCCGATATTCCGTGCGTACGATGCGCCGGCTCTTTCGAGTGCGTGAACGACCCGCACGCCCGTCAGACCGGATGTCGTCAGCCACGATTCATTCTCGGGTGACTCCCCGTTCAGGACCACGATCACTTCGTCGATCGTTGGATCGATCTGCCCCGCAACCACCGAAACCTGTCGCCTCAGTTCTGGCCCCGATCCCCGAAAGGGAATGAAAACAGAAATCGACTCTGTGTTCCCGCTCGTCTCCTCCACCACGTGGCTAACGGTACTGCGCTGAGCTCCTGGATTCGACAAACAGGCTGCTCACACTATTTGTCTATGGGCACTCCCTGGAGCGACTCAGCGTCTTCTCGATAGGAGAAATTCCCTCTCCTCGGGGGTCAGCAAAGTCGCATACCTCTCGTCGAGGAGCAAGGTCACAATGTGCTCGGGCCATTCGACTTGGGTGAAGCGGTTCATCAAGTCCAAGGCACCGGGAACTCCAGAGCGTCCCGTGAAGGATGAGCCACCGCCATGACTGGACAAATCAGGATCGACGCCGGGGTCGATACCGGCTCGCTCCGCGATATTCGCGCGGTAGCCATTGTTATCGAGAAGCCATAGGTCGAAATCGATGACGATCCAGTCTGGAAGGTCACTGCGATAACTCAACAGCATGTCGAGAAACGGCTCATCGACGAGGAAACTTAAGTGTGCTCTTTCCTCCGCCTTTTTCATCCTGGAAGCTGCCAGATTGAGCGTTGATCGTCTCACCACGACCTTGAGATCGGGCCGACGTGGAAACCACATGTGTCGATCAAGCGTCAGTGGGTCGACATCTTCGTAGTTCACGAACAGGTAATCAGCCGATCGAATCAGGTGACGATTCGGGAAGGTTTTCCAGGATGTCGAAATTTCCCGATCGAGTCTCCACGCATTCAAATGGACTGATCGTCCTGATGTGCTGACAAAGCATTGGCTGGCACCCAAACGATCCCACTCCACCTGTTG
>JBJTGN010000123.1:0-15689 GCA_046093905.1 Actinomycetota bacterium | reverse complement strand
CGATCAGTGCCGTGACGGTGGCGCCGGGGACGGCACCGAGTTCGTCGGCCTCGCCGAACGGTACGGTCTCCACGAACGCACCGCCTTCGACCTCCACCCGGATGCGACGGTGCGAGTTGTACTTGCCCACGGGGTCGACCGCCGTGATGGTGCCGGGCCGGCGGATGCCGTCGCGGGCGAGCGACTCGGCCTTGCGTCGCGCCGCACGCGATTGCAGTTCGACACCCCCGCCGATCACCACCCCGGCGACCAACCCGATGAGCAGGATCCCGACGTTCACCGCGGAGCGCTTCGTCCGCCGCCGGGGCCGGGGACGGCGCGAATGGCTCGGGCGTCGAGCACCTCGCCGCAGACGTCGCAGGTCATCTGCGCCGTGGCGAGCTCGCGCGTCTTCTTCTGTTTCTCGTAAAGGCCACCGTCGTGCCGGGGTCTACGTTTCGCCTTGCTCGTTGGGCTCTTTCGTGCGGCCACGGCACCACCGTAGCCGTTTACGCCAACGCTTTACGCCTACGAGCCCGAATCGGGCCAATGCCAGCAGCGTGTTTCCACGCGCAGAGCGATGTTGTGGAGCTGGGGGGAATCGAACCCCCGTCCATCAGGCGATGAGCGTTCGTGCTACGACCATTCCCGACTTCGAGACTGACGCAATCTTACCGGCGGGTCGGCTACCCGTTGCCGGGTCGCGTCACGTCTTTCCGTGCTGCCAGAAGTCTTTCCTACAGTCAGCGGTCTTTCCCGCCGCCATCCTCCGCTTCTGTTGCCGGGCTGCGGTGGATCGGCCCCGTGTGCCATTTCTGGTCACGATGTCTCTTCACAACCTGAAAATCAGGCGGCGAGAGCGAACTGCTTGTTGGCAATTCTTATTGGTGCCCCGTTTAGCGAGTCTGAGCAACTCGGGTCGCACGCTCGGCCACCGGAACTCATGTCGAAACCTGTCAGCCCCGTCGACGTTGCGAGTCATCACCATACCGGGAGGAAGCATTGAAGACATCGAGCGGAATCAACTGGTGCGCTGCAGAAACCCAGTTCCGAATCGATCTAGGGTGACGGCGTGGGAGCCTTTTCGAAATCGACGTTGATTGACGACTCGTGGGCGATCGACGACCCTTCAGTTGCAGCGGGTCTTCACGACACGTTCGTCCGCGACGGTGTCGTCGTCCTGCCGGGCTTCGTGCCCCCAGATGCCGTTCAGCAAATGGAGGCCGAATGCGATCGCCTTGCGCCGAAAGCCTTTCGGTCGATGTCTCGATCGACGCCGTACCTCTCCTCGATCCGCGATGACGTCCCAGCAGGAGACCCCCGAGGTCACGAGATCACCAGTGCAGTCGGTGTCATTGCCTATGACCTCGTCCCAAAAGGCGATCTTGTTCGACAGTTCTACGAGGACGATGGACTTTTGGCGTTCGTCGCAGCCGTCCTGGGCGAGCCCGTTCTCCATCGTTACGCAGACCCGTTCGGTGCGCTGAACATTTCGGTGATGGATGATGGTGACCATCTTGGCTGGCATTTCGATATGACCGATTTCGTGGTGTCCTTGGCGATTCGTGCTTCCGAGCGGGGAGGCGAATTTGTGAACGCTCCCCGGATTCGTCACGTCGATGATGAGAACTTCCCGGGTGTTGCCGACGTCCTTGCGGGCCGAGCACCCGACAGGGTCAGGATCGAACCGATGACCCCCGGAACTCTGATGATCTTCAATGGTCGCTGGTCGATGCACAAGGTCAGCCCGGTCGAGGGGTCTCGATCGAGAGTCGTCGCACTTCTCGCATACGACCGAAAGCCGGGTACGGATTCGACCGACGAGTTGAAACTCTCGCGATACGGCAGGTTGCCTGCGTGACTCCGCAATATGGTGAGGGATTCGAGGGCGAGGGCGCGAACGTTGCACACATCAATACCGTCCTCGGACTTCGGGACGGTCCCGTTGGGCAGGCGTGGGCGACATCCTTGGCGACGTCGAGCGCGGGTCACACCCGCTTCGTCATCGTTCGTCAGCCGAATCAGCCCATTTTGCCGATGACGATCTTCGTGAACAAGGCGACGATCGACGGCGACCGCCACGCGACCCTCACCTGGGGCGCAGCGCAAAGAGGAATCGTGACGGGAGTCGACCGGGCGGTGAACGATGGAGTGATCAAGGGGAACCTGCATCTCTTGGCGCTGATCGTTGCCGTGTGGGTCGACCCGAAGGCCGACGATGCCGATGTCGTGGAAACCAACAATGACGTCGCCACGTACCGAGCACTGGTCCAGGGTGCAGCACCGTTCGAATCCTGACGCCACGATGGTGGGTGAGAGCCACTGGAACAGGGGGGGATCTGCTTCTTGTGGTCCATCCAGTTGGGTGAACTCCATCATCGTTGGAATACTGAACTCATGCGTGGTCTGGTTCAGCGAGTGGAACAAGCCTGGGTCGATGCACGAGTCGATGGCGAGTGGATCCGCTCCGGTGAGATCGGTCCTGGTCTACTCGTGCTCATTGGGGTCACCCACTCCGATACCGAACAGCAAGCGAAGAGACTCGCCGACAAGCTCTGGAACCTACGTGTGATGTCTGATGACAACGGGGTGATGAACAAGTCAGTCGCCGAGACGACGCGCTCGATTCTCGTCGTCAGTCAGTTCACTCTCTACGGCGATACGAACAGCGGTCGTCGACCGAGTTGGATCGCCGCAGCTCGCCCCGAGGAGGCCGAACCGCTGATCGAGATCGTCGTCGCGGAACTCGAGAAACTCGGGGCACAGGTGGCAACCGGGCGGTTCCGTACCGACATGAAGGTCGGTCTCGTCAACGACGGCCCGTGTACGGTGATCGTCGACGTCTGATATCGACGATCACGCACAGTGCGAGCACGATGGTGATGGCTGCAATCCAAGGACCGTCGCCCACAGTCGCGTAGATGGTGTGTCCCGTCCTGATGGAGATGACTCTGTCGAGGACCGATTGTTCACTGACACCTGTGCGGTCGAAGACTTTGCCGCTCGGGGACACGAAAGCACTGAATCCGGTCGGCGACACCTGCACGACCCACCGACCCGTCTCGAGGGCCCGCAATCGTGACGAAGCAATCTGCTGGGACTGCAGCACGGTCCAGGTGTAACTGGAGCCGTTGGTCGGGTTGATCACGAAGCCGGCGTCGCGCTCGACACCTTCACGCACTCGGCCCGCAAAGAAGATCTCCCAGGAGATGGCAACAGCAGCCCGTTCGACCCCACGAGTGGTCGGGATGTCCAACAGTGCAGGACCGGTGCCCGCCAGGGCATCGCGGGGTACGAGATCGACGGGGGCGCCGATAGCGGCAAGGACTCCGCGCAACGGCATGTACTCACCGAAGGGAACACGGCGAACTTTGTCATAGCGAGCCGAGACTCGTCCATCGGCGGTGACGATGACCTGAGCGTTGGTGAAGTTCTGGGCGTCGACATCCTCGGTGATCCCAACGGAGATCGGCGCCCCGATTCGCCGAGCTTCGGCTACCACCTCGTCGACCTCACGACTGGCTTCGAAGTCGAAGACGTCGATCACATTCTCGGGCCAGACCACGAGATCAATTGGTGCAACGGAATCGGCATCGCCCGGCGCTTCGATGAGCCGAGTCGCCTCGAGATGACGGGCGACCACCTCACGCGGGTCGGTATTGATCGCTCGAGTTCCTTGTGGCCCGCCACCTTGGACTGCGACCACCCGCAATGTGCGACCGGAATCCGAACTGTTCGGTGCAATGGGGGCAATCAGAATGACTGCAGCGGAACCGACCCACGCGGCTCGTCGCCAAGTGGTCTCTCCTGCGAACCGATGGGATCGCCGAGCGAGGAGTGCACCGACCTGCCAGGTCGACCAGGTCAGTGCAATGACCCCGCCGAGCCCCGCAATGGAGCGAAAAGGACCCGCCACTTGGGAGATTCCGAGAGTGGCCAATGGAACCCCGCCGAACGGAAACGACAATCGGAGAGTCTCGGCGAGAGTGTGCAACGCGGGCGCTGCCACGACATGGCTCGAATCGAAACAGGTGTGACCAGTGAGGGCCGATGCAACACCGTGGAGCGACGCGAACAAGAGAGCTGCGATCACGTATCCCGGAGCGGTGAGGAACCACATCCACGACATCGATGGCAGATACCAGCCGAGGCCGAAGAGCAGGCCCGCAACGAACCGGTCAGCAGTGGTTCGGGCTCGATATTCGATCGCGCTGAAAAGAGCGAGGCCGACAAAAGCAAGCGGCCACCACCCCCACGGGGGCATGGCCGCTGCTACCAGGAGACCTGGGATGAGAGGGAGAAGTCGTCTCTGCAATGACGACCGTCTGATCAGACGGCGACTTTACGCGAGAAGGTCGTGAAGACGACGATGCGATGGGTGACCTTTCCTGGCGGGTGGCAGGCGAACATGGTCATCTTGGCCGATGAAGTCTGGGCGAGTACCACGCCGGCGGCTTCCGACGCCGGGTACACCGAAACACCGTCGACCACGTACACGAATGTGCCGTCAGCCGTCGTCACGACGACTTCATCGCCCGCAGTCAACTCGTCGACTCGACGGAAAGGCTTGGGTCCGCTCGTGCGGTGGCCGCCGAGGACGACGTTGCCGGCTTCACCGGGCTTGGGGGCTCCCGGCCACAGGCCGACTCCCTTGTCATACGTCCCGTCGCTGTAGCCGAGGTACATCTGCATGTCGTTCAGGCCGATCTTGGGAATGCTGATCTTGCCAACAACGACGGAGGCCTCTTCCTTCTTGGCATCGGTCTTGCTGTAGGGAACGAGCGACGGCAACGGTGCACCGGGGGCGAGGGTAGGAACTCCCGGGGCTGGCTCGGTTGACGTGGTCGACCCGCCTGCCGTCGTCGACGGGGCTTCGGTGACCGCGGCAAGGGTGGACTCGGTGCTGCTCGACCCGCCGCAGGCGGCAAGAGCAGATCCGCCGGCAATGACGGCGGCAAGGAGGAAGGCTTGAGGCTTACGAATTCGCATGGGGAAGATCCTACATCTCTGCGAAAAGTTGACCAGTCACCCGGCTGAGAGATTTGCCACCTTCTCGGACGAGCCGACGGTCCGAACCCAGGGCCGATTGTGAGCCCGGGTCCAAGTCGAACGATCGAGACGCGGCTCGGGGAGCCCGTTTGCTGTGACCGATAGAGCATCGTCGTCGGGACTTAGGTCCGTATGACTCTTGAAATCGGTCGGGCATCATGGACGTGTGATCGCCGAGCAGAGAATTCGTCGGAAGTTCGGCTTCATCGGAGCATTCGCCATCGCAGCATCGCTTGTCACGGTGGCATGTGGAGGTGGCGAATCGACGTTGCTCGGCATGACGCGTGAACAAGCACTCGAGGTGGGGGCAGTCGAGGTCACCGATGTGACTGCCGAGGGTCTGTATGCCGACCACGATTCCTCATTCGCGATGAAAGCTCGCCCAGGGAGTCTGCTCGTGGTCTATTTCGGCTACACGAACTGTCCAGATCTGTGTCCGACCACCCTTGCATTAGTGCGCGCTGCGCGTCGGGAACTTGGAGGAAGTTCGGATCGAATCGACTTGGCGATGGTCACAGTCGATCCAGATCGCGACACGCCCGAGGTGATGAACGGATATCTGTCCAGTTTCACGGATCGCTTCCATGCTCTTCATCCGTTGTCGATGGAGGAATTGAAATCTGCCGAGGAAGCGTTCCTCGCGAGTTCCACGATCGTGACCGACGCGTCAGGGAAGATCGAAGTCGGTCACAGTGCCACCACCTACGTGGTCGACGAGAACGGCATCGTTCTCATCGAATGGCCTTTCGGCGTCGACAAGAACACCATGATCAACGATTTTCGCATTCTGCTCGACAGAGTGTGAACCAGGTCTCGCTGCGGCAGCACGCAGTGGAGAAGTTCCCCGAGACCGGGGTACTCAGAGAAAAGGACAGAACATGACCAGGTCAGCAAGACAGCGGATTCGGCGAACGGCAAAGGGTTTCGCACTCGTTGCCGCCTCGGCTCTCGTCATCGCATCATGTGGTGGGGACGACGACTCGTCAGCAGACACCGCTGCCCCCGTAGGAGCGGACATCGCCATTTCCGCAGCTTGGGCTCGCACGAGCCCGATGTCGGTCACCGTCGGTGCTGTCTACATGGACATCACTGCTTCGGCCGATGATGAACTCCTGAGTGCGTCGGTCGATCCTTCGATCGCAGCCTCAGTGGAGATCCACGAAACGGTTGCCGCAGACATGACATCTGGCGATTCGGCGATGCCGGGCGAGGAAGGCGAAGAAGCGTCCGAGGACACGATGGCTGGAGACATGTCAGGCGGAATGACCGAGGACACGATGGCCGGAGACATGTCGGGAGAAATGACAATGCGACCGGTGTCGTCAGTCGTACTTCCGGCAGGTGAGACGGTGATGCTGATGCCCGGTGGCTATCACATCATGCTTCTCGACCTTGCAGCACCTCTCGAGGTGGGTCAGACTTTCGACGTGACGCTGACGTTCGCAAATGCGGGCACGAAGGTTGTGACGGTCGAAGTTCGAGACGAAGCACCCTGATCGAGCGAGGTTGATTCAGACATGACGCAACAGACGGCGATGGACACTGCAACTGGTCTCGAATCCGGCAGTCCGCACGATGGAGCGCAGGCTCAGGTTCCGCAGGCGAGCCCGATCCGAATCGTGCTGGCCACCTTGGCTTTTCTTGTGCCGATTGCGGTGGCCATTGCCGTCGTGGTTGCGTTGTCGGGTCGATCGAACGATCAGCCTGCGGCACCGTCGGGTGTCGTTTGGAGTTTTGTCGTTCCGGCCGGAGCCAAAGAAAAGGCGGACAAGGGCATGTTCGTGGAGGACGTTCTGCCCGAGCAGCTGACGATCTCCGTCGGAGACACCGTGACGATTCTCAACGAGGACTCCGCTGTGCATTCTTTTGGCCCATTCACGGTGCGACCTGGTGAATTCCAGAAGATGACGTTCACCGAGCCGGGCTACTTCTTCGGCGTGTGCACGGTGGGCGGTCACGACACGGTCACCATCACGGTGACATGAGTCGACGCCGAGTTCGACGGATTGCCCTTTGCCTTGCGCTGGTCAATGCGAGTAGTTCACTGACAGCGTGTGCCGGTTCGGGCTCGGGACCTGAGGCCCCTGCAGAGGTTGCTCTCGAAACAGTCTCCGGTTCGTCGACGTCGATCACGGACCAGCTTGGTGATCGCCCCATGCTGGTGTCGATGTGGGCCGTGTGGTGTCAGCCCTGTCGACGTGAACTCCCTGAACTGCAGAATATTTCCCGATCGAATTCTGGCGTGGACGTGCTTGCAGTCAATGTCGGCGACGACCCCCAGCGAATCACCGAGTACCTCGACGACATGTCGTTGGAGCTACCGGTGGCGATCGATCCAGTCGGTGACTTGTTGACAGCTCTCGATGTCGGCACAGTGCCGGCGACTGTCCTGTTCGATCGGGACGGCACGATTCTCTGGGGCCATCTCGGGGCGGTCAGCGCCGATCAGGTCGAAGCCGCGTTGCGAGAATTCGTCCCCCAGAGTTGAACGCCTGTCCGGCTGAGATGGAGCGGTGAAACCGGTCCACGAAGAACTCACTCAACGGTGTGAGGACGTTCCCGACTTCTGGCGCAATGACGCTTCGATGCGAGCAATACGTGTTCTGGCAGGAGGATGGGTTTTCGACACCCTCGTGCTCGGCTGCGTGCGCCGAAGTGCAGCGGCGAGTTCCTTGCCATAACCGAGGCGGACGACTCGTTGATCCGCTTGGAATTCTGCCGATCGGCCGACCCAGGTGTTCAGTGATTGGGCAGCCGAGAATCCCGACGCGAAAACCCAGGACAACACGCTGAAGAAGTAGGCAATCAGGTTTCCCGTTGTGTTCGCCAACTTCGAATTGCGCGCAAACGCACGTGTTGCGGCAACGGAGACATTGTTCAAGAAGTATCCGAGTCGAGCGATCAGGTAGATCGGCATTGTCAGCCACTGATTGATGGTGAGGGCAACAGTGTGTGAGCCGAGATGGTGACACAACTCATGGGCGAGTACGCCACAGAGCTCCTTGTGTGAGAGATTCTGCGCGGCATAGCTGGTGACGACCACGAGATGACCGCCACATGCATAGGCGTTGATGTCCTCGTCATCCACGATCCCGACTACGTATCGACGTCCCTTGATGTGCCAGGCCTGAGTGACCTCATCGAAGGCAGGCTGGAGTTTCGACGCTTCGGCAGCAGTGGGACGACGGGCTCCGATCAGCGCGGTCAGCACGCGCCTCTGTGCCCACGGCAAGAACAGCAACAGCCCGGCTGCCAGGTAGCCGGCCATGATGTACCAGGCGGGAATCTGAGTGAAAGCTCCGACGGGCAGCCAGAACACGAGCATCGCAACGAACCACAGCGGCACGATCGCCACAGCCGGGACGAAGGCGAAAAATGCGGCGCGATCGATGTCACGGTGCTGCACCGATCGAGAATCGATCTCTCCGTAGATTCGAGGCTTCATCGGCTATGCGTGTCGGACGTCATGGACACCGGCTTTTCGTCGTCTCATCTTCTCTCAGTCTTGCCGGATCGAGAGTGAAATGGGCGTTGGTCGGCGATATTTCGACCCAAGTCTGCCTCGTGGCTGCTCGATCACCCCTCGTGTAGCTCAGCACCGTTGGCTCGGCGACGTCGAGGGTCGCATTCCGACTTCGTGTCAGCACGAACTGCGTGTCGCTTGCGAACCTCGCAGGCAAGTAGAACGTAGGACGTGACCGCACACATCGATCAGCACCCTGTGCTCCCCGGCGCTGAGCCGTGGAGCCACAACGGACAATCCTCCATCGGAGTCCTCTGCTTGCATGGCTTCACTGGCAACCCGTCATCCATGCGGGGACTTGCCGAGGCCATGGCGGCTGCGGGGCATCATGTCGAATTGCCTCGCCTTCCCGGTCACGGAACAGATGTCTCCGACATGATTCCCACGCGATGGCAGGACTGGAGTTCTCATGTGGAGAACACCTTCCAGACACTTGCGGGACGTGTCGACAGAGTTGTCGTTGCGGGACTGTCGATGGGCGGATCGCTGACGCTCTGGACTGCACTCCACCATCCGGAGGTCGCTGGAATCATCTGCATCAATCCGGCTGCTCAACCTCAAGCCGAGGAGATGGTGACGATGATTCGTTCGATGCTCGAACAAGGAACAATCGTGATCGATGGCATCGGTTCCGATATCGCTGATCCGAACGTCAAGGAGAGTTCGTATTCGGAGACACCACTCGCGCCGCTCGTGTCGATGGTTGAAGACGGGATCAAGCCGATGGTTCCGAAGTACGGATCGTGCAAGGTTCCGATGCTCCTCATCACCTCGAAGAACGACCATGTCGTCGATCCAGTTCAGAGTGACCAGCTCGCTGAGCAATGGGGTGGACAAGTCGATCGGATTCTTCTCGATCGCAGCTTCCATGTCGCCACACAGGACTTCGACAAAGACTTGATCAACGAAGCAGCCGTCACCTTCGTCGACGCTGTATCGAAGAAATGAAGTACTCGCTTCCCGCAACCGGCGATCTCGTTGGTGTGCTCGCTTCATTGCCGAGTCCGGGGAGTGGCTCGATCAAAATCGGACCTCTCGAATTGCGGGCCTACGGTCTTCTGATCGCTGTCGGAGTCTTCGTCGCCGTTTGGATCTGGGGCAAGCGATTGTCACGCGTGGGGATCGGCGGCTCCGACGAAGCGACCAGTGTGGCGTTGTGGGCTGTTCCAGCTGGAGTCATCGGTGCGCGTCTGTATCACGTCGCGACCGAATGGGATCGATTCTCCGACTCTCCCGCCGACATCATCAAAGTCTGGGAGGGTGGCCTCGGAATTCCGGGTGGCATGCTTCTCGGGATCGTGGTGGGAGTCATCATGATTCGGCGACAGTCGATGCCAATTCCGATGGCACTGTGGGCCGTCGCGCCGGCGCTTCCCGTCGCCCAGGCAATCGGCCGATGGGGAAACTGGTTCAATCAGGAACTCTTCGGCGGACCGACCACTTTGCCGTGGGGTCTCGAAGTGGATCCGGTCAAAGCCCTGGCTGCTGGCTACACGCCCGACACCGTGTTCCATCCGACTTTTCTGTACGAATCACTGTGGAATCTCGCTCTCGCCGCCGTTCTCGTGGTCATCGGTCGTCGGTGGCAGAACAAGCGCTATCCCGAACGTCTCTTGGCTGCCTACGTCCTCGGGTACGGGATCGGTCGCCTGTGGATCGAAGGTCTGCGTATCGACCCGACGAAAGAGGGCGCAGGTCTTCGTCTGAATCAATGGATGGCAATCGTGCTCATTGTGGCGGGAATTGCATACCTCGCTGTTCGAGCTGTTCAGGCGCGCCGCCCGATCGAGCACGCATCCGACATCGCCGCGGACTAGCAACTACGGTCGAGACATGACCGACACCGACCTCGTCCTCGTCGACGTTCAGCCATCTGGCGTTGCATTGATCACCCTCAACAATCCCGATCGCATGAATGCCTGGAGTGGGGCAATGTCGGTCAGGTTCTTCGCTCGCTTGGACGAATGCCGGCACGACCCGAATGTTCGTGTCGTCGTGATCACGGGAGCAGGGCGCGGGTTCTGTCCGGGGGCCGACATGGATGCCCTCAATCAAATCCGCGCCAACCCTTCGGCTGGTGCAGGTTCCGCGACAGGAAGCGGTCGATTCAGCGATCTCATCGACTATCCGAAGCCGGTGATTGCAGCGATCAATGGGGCCGTGGCTGGTGTCGGGCTCGTCATGGCTCTGTTCTGTGACCTGCGATTCGCGGCATCGGGCATCAAGATCACGACAGCATTCAGCCGTCGGGGATTGATTGCCGAATACGGATCGTCGTGGATCCTTCCCAAGTTGATCGGGACGGCGCGAGCCCTCGACCTCATGTTGTCGGGACGGGTCATCACCTCCGAGGAAGCCGCCGACATGGGCCTCGTCAATAGAGTTTTTGCGTCCGATGAGTTGATGTCCCGTGTCATGGCATACGCCGAAGATCTTGCGCTGAACTGCTGTCCAACGAGTTGGGCCCTCATGAAGAAGCAGGTTTACGGCGACTGGTCCGTCGATGCAGACGCGGCAACGACCACGTCGATCCGCATGATGAACGAGTCGTTGCAGCGATCAGACTTCCAAGAAGGTGTCCAGTCCTACTTGGACAAACGAGCTCCTGCATTCGCGCCGTTCACCGACTGACATCGGGTGGTCACGAGTCGAATTCTCGCAGCGACGCCGCAACATCCTCGGGGACGACCGGCAAGAAGAATTCACCCCCGCCGATTTCAGCAGCAGCGATGTAGCGGGCCAATCCGTGTGCACGCCAAGGAGAGACGATTTCGATGCTCATCCATGCGTCGTCGAATTCTCCGTTCGTCGGCTGCTGGTTGATCCACATCATGGTTGGAAGGGGGCTCTCGTACAGTCGATCGAGTCGGCGAAACGTATCAACGAGACCATCTGCGAGATCGTTTCGCTCGCGATCGTCGAGGTCGAGCAAATTCGCCCGACGTGCCGTCGGAGCAAGAGTGACCGCAACGGGAAACGCCGGTGCGAAGGGAACGAAAGTCGTCCATGACGAGTTCTGTGCCACGACTCGATCGGGCACGGGGTCGGGCTGCCAGTTGTTGGCAAACATCGTGTGAGGTCGAACGGGACCGTGATCGTCGGCGGAGATCGGGCAATGGGGATGTGAACTCGTTGCGCCGACCTCCGAGCCACGATTCTCGAAGACCAGCACATAGTCGACATCGTTGCGCTTGCCCAGCGCCTCGGTGCGTTCGCTCCAGAGATCGATGACCCTCCTCACACCCGTCGGACCCAGATCGACGAAGGTGGCCTCGTGGGCTGGTGTGTAGAGCACGACCTCACATCGCTCGTCTGGCATCGATGGCCATCGATTGGGAAACCACCGCGTCTCATATGATTCGGGAGCCTCGAGCCCACCTGGGCAGAAGGGGCACTCTGTCGTTGGCGAGGTCTTCGTCAGCGTTGGTCGAGTCTGGCGATGACCGACGACGTGGACTGAACTGTTCGTGAAGGGGTCATGTCGGAAATCACCGGCATTCGAAGGCACCTCGGCATTATTGCCCGTGGAAGGACGGGCAACTCGATTCGGATCGGCGCAAGATCTGGCTGCACGGATAGGCGGCCACATCAGGATTGACGGCGACCCCCGACGCCGAGTAGTGATCAGGCGTGCGGCGATTCGAGATTCTGCGGTCTGCGGCTGTCGACGTCGTGCTGGACATGTCCACTGGTGTGCCATCGATCGTGTACTGGGGCGCCCCTCTCGGCGTGCAGGTGACGTCATCGGATCTGTCCTGGATGTTCGATGAGGTTCAGGTTCCAGGTTCACTCGACATGACGCGGACCGTTCCGATTGTTCCGATGCATGGCGACGGGTTCCCCGGCCGTCCTGGCCTCCAAGGTCACCGCCGCGGAGGTCGTCATTGGGCTGCACGGTTCTCATTGGTCGAGGCAGACACGGTCGAGGCGGCAGGAACGACGACTCTCACATGTCGATCGCACGACCCCGTTGCGCAACTCCTGATCGAAACCGAGATCCGGCTCGAAGCGTCGGGGATCCTCTCGCTGATCGTGTCTCTCGTCAATGTCGGGGACTCGCCGTACATGGTCGATGCACTGACTGTGAGCGTCCCATTCCCGAGACATGTCGAGAAGATCGGAACATTCTCCGGCCGTTGGGTGCGCGAGTTCCAGTTCGAACGACATGCGTGGATGACAGGTGCATGGACAGCAGAGAACCGAACGGGTCGCACCTCTCACGAGCACCCTCCGTTCATCTGGCTTCTCGACGACACAGCATCGGAATTCCGCGGCGACGTTTGGGCACTTCATTGCGCGTGGAGCGGTAATCACGTCACCTACGCCGAACGGCTCGTCGACGGTCGTCGGTACGTGCAGATGGGCGAGTTGTTCCACCCCGGCGAGATCTGTCTCGACCCCGGACAGAAGATCTCCACACCGTCGATCATCGGCGTCCACAGTTCGCACGGGATCAACGTGGCGTCGCACATGTTCCATGACCATGTCCGCGAGTTGTCGCCGCCACGTGACACTCCGCGACCAGTTCATCTCAACACGTGGGAAGCGGTGTATTTCGACCACGATGTCGAACGCTTGTGTTCTCTCGCTGATGTTGCAGCGAAAGTTGGAGTGGAAAGGTTCGTCCTCGACGACGGCTGGTTCGGTGGTCGTCGAAACGACGCACAAGGTCTGGGTGACTGGTTCGTGTCACCGGACGTGTATCCGAATGGGCTGTCACCTCTGATCGATCACGTGCGGAACCTCGGTATGGAATTCGGTATCTGGGTCGAACCGGAGATGGCCAATCCCGACAGTGAGATCCTCGCTGCGCACCCTGACTGGGTTCTCGCAACAGCTGGTTACGAAGCAGTTCTCGGCCGGAATCAGGTGGTTCTCGATCTTTCTCGTCCCGATGTCTTCGACCATCTCTTTGGTCGGCTGGACGACCTCTTGCGCGACCACGAGATCTCGTACGTCAAATGGGACATGAATCGTCCTCTCGTTCAGGGGAGCAACGAACACGGCAAGTCATCGGGCCATGAGCAGGTGCGACAGGTGTATCGGCTCTTCGATCGACTTCGCGAGCAGCACCCCTCAGTCGAGTTCGAGTCCTGTGCTTCGGGAGGAGGAAGGATCGACTTCGAGATATTGAAGCGCGTCGAACGTGTGTGGACGAGCGACAGCAACGATGCGCTCGAACGGCAACTCATTCTGCGAGGAGCATCAATGGTCCTTCCCCTTCGCGTCCTCGGAAGCCACATCGGACCCTCGCCGTCGCACACGACTCGCCGTCGACACTCGATGGCGTTTCGCGGCGCAACGGCAATCTTCGGTCATTTGGGAATCGAGGCTGACCTCCTCGGTTTCGACGACCGCGAGCTTTCCGATGTGGCTCGCGTCATCGACGTCTACAAGCGGTATCGGGAGCTCATACACGGCGGTGATTTCGTTCGGCTCGACACGGGGATAGGGCACGACAGAGTTCGCGGTACTTCGGCTCATGCTCATGGGGTCTTGTCGAAGGACCGACGACAGGCGATCGTGAGCATTGCCCAGTTGTCGACAGAAAGCTCACTCACCGCCGATCATCTTCGAATCCCGGGACTTCTTCCCGATGAGAACTACCAGGTCGAGTTCGTGCCCCTGTCCGAGAGCCAAACAAGTGAACTGCGTATCGGCCCAGCGATGAACCAGCCGGCATGGCTCACTTCCTCGGTGGCAGGTAACCACGTGGTGATGTCAGGTCGAGCTCTCGCAGAAGTTGGCCTGTTTCGGCCGGTGATGTGGCCCGAATCGGCCATCGTCGTTCACCTCTCCTGCGCCTAGCATTGGCAGGGTGTCTGCAACTGATGGTGAACGAATTTCCCCCGATGCGGTCCGCAAAGTTGCCAAGTTGGCTCGCCTCGATCTGTCCTCCGAAGAAGTGGACACGATGACTCGCCAGTTGGCGGGAATGTTGGATCACTTTGCGGACATCGACTCTCTCGATCTCGCAGAGGTCGACCCGATGACCCAGCCGTACCCCTTGGTGAACGTTCTGCGAGACGATGTCGTTCAACCCGGTCTGGACCGTGACGAGGTATTGTCTCAAGCGCCTCACGCTCAGGACGGTCGCTTCCAGGTGCCACCGATCATCGGATTGGACTCCTGACATGGGCGACCAGCAGCCAGATTCCCCCTCGTGTGTCGGCGTTCCTTCGGGAGTGCCCACCACCTCATCGGAGATTGCCCGGCTCATCAAGTTCAGCGAGGTGTCGGCAGTGTCCGTTATCGATGCGTACCTGCGGCGCATCGAAGCCTTCGAGTCCGACGTCCATGCTTTCAACTTGGTCACCGCCGACACCGCTCGAGCCGGAGCCCAGCGCATCGATGCCGAGATCGCAGCGGGACGAGACCCCGGTCCGCTCGCTGGCGTGCCGATCGCACTCAAGGACAATCTCTGCACCCGAGGAGTGGCGACCACCTGTTCATCGCGCATTCTCGACGGTTGGCAACCCCCCTACGACGCAACCGTCATCGAGCGCCTTCGATCTGCGGGTGCCATCTTCGTCGGCAAGACGAATCTCGACGAATTCGCCATGGGTTCGAGCACCGAGAACTCGGCATTCGGCCCGACCTTGAACCCTCACAACCTGACGCGTGTCTCTGGAGGATCGAGTGGGGGAAGTGCAGCAGCTGTGGCCGCCGGTTTCGCGCCCGTGGGCCTCGGAAGTGACACGGGCGGTTCCATTCGTCAGCCAGCTGCACTGTGCGGGGTGGTCGGGGTGAAGCCGACATATGGCACCGTCAGCCGTTACGGGCTGGTGGCCTTTGCCAGCAGTCTCGATCAGATCGGTCCGTTCTCGACAACAGTGCGTGACTCGGCGGAAATTCTTCAGGTCATCAGTGGCCACGACGAACGTGACTCGACCTCGATCCCACAAGGTCGACTCGATCTCGTTTCGGTTCTCGACCGTGGCGTCGAAGGTCTGCGGATCGGTCGAATCAGCGACCTCCCCGGAGGCGCAGACCCCGAGATCGAAGCACGGCTCGAGGAGGCCTTCGATGCTTTGCGTGCCGCAGGCGCAACCATCGTCGACGTGTCGCTTCCTTCGATGACCTATGCGCTGACTGCGTACTACCTGATCGCACCCGCAGAAGCGAGTTCGAATCTCGC
>JBJTGN010000122.1:0-9895 GCA_046093905.1 Actinomycetota bacterium | reverse complement strand
GTCCATCACCATGACTGCACCCGAGCCGAGCATCGATCCCGCAGGTCCCACTTGGCTGGCCTCGAAGGGAAGGTCGAGCTGATCGGGCAGGAACCACGGCGCAGATCCACCTCCGGGCACAAAAGCCTTGAGTGCACGATCGTTGCGAATGCCCTGGCAGAAGTCGTCTCCGTAGATGAGATCACGGAAGGTCGTCGTGCCATTGATGATTTCGTAGACGCCCGGACGCTTCACATGACCGCTCACTGCCACCATGCGGGTTCCCGGCGACGTCTTCGTCCCGATCGACGTGTAGGCATCGGCCCCATTGCGCATCAGCCATGGCAAGTTGGCAAGCGTCTCGACGTTGTTCACGATCGTCGGCTGACCGTAGAGGCCAATTGCTGCCGGGAAGAACGGCGGCTTGAGTCGGGGCATCCCGCGGTTGCCTTCGAGGCTTTCGATGAGTGCTGTCTCCTCGCCGACCACATACGCACCAGCGCCCCAGTGAAGAACGATATCGACCGAGAACGACGAGCCGAGAACGTTCTTGCCGACGTAACCAGCGGCATACGCCTCGTTCAGAGCAGCGGCGACGCGCTCTTGAGCCACAGCCATTTCGCCGCGGATGTACAAGAAGCACTGCGACAGTCCGGCGGCGTAACACGCAATCAAGCAACCTTCGATCAGCTGGTGTGGATCGCGCTCCATCAACAGCCTGTCCTTGTAGGTGCCGGGTTCGCTCTCGTCACCGTTGACAACGAGATATTTCGGGAACACGCCCTGTGGTGTCAGTCCCCACTTGGTTCCAGCCGGAAAGCCTGCGCCTCCACGGCCGAGGATCGTTGCGCTCTTGACCTCTTCGTGAACGTCCGTAGCCGGGCGTCGAAGAGCTGCGCGCAGTCCTGCATAGCCGTCTGTAGCGAGATATCGCTCGAGAGTGTGCGAATCGGAGTATTCGAAACGCGATGTCACGATGCGCGGGCGATCTCCTGCGACGAATCCGGGTGCGTGAGGGTACGTGCCGGTCACAGCGCCGCCTTTCCGTTCATCCATTCCGGTTCCGACTTCACCGATTCAGGTGGAACCGCACCGACGAGGCGATCTGCGGGAATCTGCTGACGGACTCGCGCCAGGGTCCCGTGAACAGGAATCTCTTCGTGAAGTTCTCCGGCGCGCAACTGATCGATCAACTCGTCGAACTGCTGGGGTGTGACCCGGTAGCGATATCGATAGTTGACCTGGAGACACGGTGCCTCCGTGCATGCGGCCTGACACTCGGCTCGCTCGAGCGTGAACATACCGTCACCGGTCGTTCCCCCGAGGTGAACTCCGAGAGTCTCTTCGGCGTGGTGGATCAGATCTTCTGCTCCCATCAGCGCACACGACATCGTGCCGCAGATGTTGATCAGGTACTGACCCACTGGTTCGAACTTGAACATCTCGTAGAACGTTGCGGTGCCGTAGACCTCTGCCGATGTCGCACCAACCAATTCCCCGATGTGCTGCATGGCCTCATTGGTGACGAAGCCATCTTGTTCCTGTGCAAGGTGAAGCAGAGGAATCGTTGCCGAACGAGCCCGCGGATAACGGCTGATGATTTCCTTCGCAAGTCGACTGTTTGCTTCATTGAGACGCGCCATCAGCGATCCACCTCCCCGAGGACAGGATCGATCGACGAGATCACGGCAACTGCGTCGGCGACCAATCCGCCACGCATCATGTGCGGCAGCGCTTGGATGTTGACGAAGCTCGGTGCGCGTACATGCATGCGCACGGGCTTGGGTCCTCCGTCCGACACGATGTAACAGCCGATTTCACCTCGAGGACTTTCGATCGATACGTACACCTCACCCTCGGGCACTTTGAAACCCTCGGTGAAAATCTTGAAATGGTGGATCAACGCTTCCATTGACTCGTCGATACGAGCACGCGGTGGCGGTGTCACCTTCTTGTTCTGGATGCG
This sequence comes from Actinomycetota bacterium, assembly GCA_046093905.1. Lineage (GTDB taxonomy): Bacteria > Actinomycetota > Acidimicrobiia > Acidimicrobiales > Ilumatobacteraceae > Casp-actino8. The sequence goes on along the minus strand of JBJTGN010000122.1, from coordinate 7,950 downwards.
GTAGTCACCCTGGGGCATGCGATCGAGGATCTGTCGCACGATGCGCATCGACTCCCGGATCTCATTGAGGCGGATCGCATATCGGTCGAATGCATCGCCGTACGTCCCGACGATGACATCGAACTCGACGTCTTCGTAGCGAAGGTACGGCTGATCTCGACGCAGGTCCCATGCGACTCCCGTGGATCGCAGGATCGGACCACTTGTACCGAGAGCAAGTGCTTCGTCAGCGGTGATCACTCCGACACCCTGGAGACGCTCGCGCCAGATGGGCTGCTCCGTCATCAAGATGTCGTACTCCTCGAGGCGGCCGGGGAGCATGTCCAGGATTGCAAGCACGTCGTCACGCCATCCGGCAGGAAGGTCAGCCGCAAGTCCGCCGGGACGAATGAAGTTGTGATTCATTCGCAGACCCGTGACCTTCTGGAAGAAGCGAAGTACTTCTTCACGCTCACGCCAACCGTAGAGCATCATCGACACAGCACCGAGGTCCATACCATTGGTGGCAAGGAACAAGAGGTGGCTGCTGATGCGGTTCATCTCCGAGAGAAGCATTCGCATCCACACGGCACGCTCGGGGATGTCGTTGTCGATACCCAGCAACTTCTCGACCGCCATCGAGAACACCAACTCGTTGTTCAACGGGCTGAGGTAGTCCATGCGCGTCACATTCGTCCCACCCTGCAGGAACGTGAGAGCCTCGCCGGTCTTTTCCATTCCAGTGTGGAGGTAGCCGATCACCGGCTTGCAGCGCAGAACTGTCTCGCCCTGAAGTTCGAGCATGAGTCGAAGCACACCGTGGGTGCTCGGATGCTGAGGACCCATGTTGATGATCATGGTCTGATCTTCTTCTGGATCCGATGGAACGTTTCCGAGAGCAGCGACCTCTGCCTCGCTCATTCGCAATACTGCACCGATCTCACGCATCAGCTCCTGCGGCCGCAGTTCGCTGCGCGCTCGCATTTCCTGTGCGCCTTCACTGGTCTGACGGATGTTGTCGAGTGTCGTCATGAGTTCGATCCCTTGAACTGCACCGGGATGTGGCCGATTTCGTAGTCCTTACGCAGAGGATGGCCTTCCCAGTCCTCGGGCATCAAGATGCGAGTGAGATCAGGGTGACCTTCGAACGAGATGCCGAACATGTCGAACACCTCTCGTTCCATTGCTTCGGTTCCTGGCCACAAGTTGAAGGCTGTGGGCATCACTGGGTCGGATTCCGGTACTTGCACGCGAATACGAATGCGATCTCGTGTCGTGATCGAGGTGAGATTCACCACGACTTCGAAACGTTCCGCAGAGATCCCTTCGGGCAGCACTCTGCCGGCATGGGTCAAGTAGTCGACCGCAGTGAGATCCGAGCACATCGTGAACCCGTCGTCTATCAACTTCTTCAGAACGCCGATGTATGCATCTCGACCTGCGTGGAGGACCACCTGACCTCGTGAATCGCTGACCGGGCAGCCGTGCATCAGCGGCGGCGCTACTTCACCTGCGGCATCACTCATGAACGCGTACCTGACATGCGAACCGGGGCAGGCTGCGACGGCACTTCGGTGATGTGGATATTGGCTCCCGCGCCACTCGCTGCACGTCGGCGCATCAACTCACCGTCTTCGATCTTCTGGTGGAGAGTCTCGATCGCATGGATCAGAGTCTCCGGCGTCGGGGGGCACCCAGGCGCATAGACGTCGACCGGAACGATCTGATCGACGCCTTGGATGATCGCATAGTTGTTGAACATGCCACCGCTCGATGCGCACACGCCCATCGAGATGACCCACTTCGGTTCCATCATCTGGTCGTACACCTGTCGCAGAACTGGTGCCATCTTCTGGCTCACTCGACCAGCAACGATCATGATGTCGGCCTGGCGCGGCGATGCACGGAACACCTCCATACCGAAACGGGCAATGTCGTAATGGGGACCTCCGGTTCCCATCATCTCGATTGCGCAACACGCAAGCCCGAAGGTTGCACCCCAGCTCGAGCGACTTCTCGCCCACTTCACCAAATCTTCGATACGACCGGTGACGATGTTGTGATCGAGTCCACCGAGACCGTCATCGAGAACATTGCGTACGACACTCATGAGCCCTCCTCCCGCTTCAGGCTGCCTGATCGCCGTCGACTCGGCCCTCGAGACCGACGCGGCGGATCGTCGACGAAGATGTGCGCGTCGCTGAGACACCGTCCACGAGGCGACGTGCCTTCTGAATCGGACCCCAGTCGAGAGCTCCACGTGCCACGACGTACACGAATGCCAGGAAGAAGACCACGCTGAACGCCAACATCTCCCAGAACGCAAAGGCACCCAACTCGCCACGGGCAACTGCATACGGGTAGATGAAAATGATCTCGATGTCGAACATCACGAAGAGCATCGCAACGATGTAGAAGCTGACCGGGAATCGCTCCGGAGGTTCGCGGCTCGGAACGATGCCGCACTCGTACGGCGCTTCCTTGGCCTTGTTCGGCCGATTGGGCGCGAGCAATGTGGACGCAACGAGACTGAGCGCACCGAAAAGAGTGGCCAGCACCAGCAGTGCAATGACAGGTAGGTACTGGCCCACGATTACGCCCCTGCGGGAACGAGCTGACCGGATCTGTTGGCAGCCACGATTTTGTCGCGACGGTGCAACAGCCAGCAGAAGATTCCGAAAATCATCGTCGATCCGATGGTGATGAACGCCGCCGGCTGACGGTGAGTTCCGAGGTCACGAATCATGAGGACGTACTGATGAGGCTGGGTCTCGTCGACCACCGGCCGAGCCGGTGCTCGCCCTGGTTCCACTCGCTGCGGAATCACCGGAGCAATTTCCACGAGCGCGTACTTGGGCTTGTGGAAGAAGGCGAAGAAATCGACCGAGTCACCGATCTTCGGATACCTCTCACCGCCGCGCTGGTACACGGCTACGGCTTCGTACTCACCTGCTGCGTAGATCTCCGCTTCGATCTGGACGATTTCGTCTGCAGCAGCAATTGCTTGACCGCGGCTCTTGTCGTCCTCGGGCAACTTGCGCCATCCATCGGCGACGAGGGCTGTCGACGCTGCAGCGGCAATTTCCGGTTCACTCGAACCGTCGCTGATCTCGATGGGCGCCTCGAGAATCTCTGCGCTCGTCAACTGTTCGGCCTCGCGAACGATCGTGAACGGCTCGGCAGGCTGCCAACTCGGCAGCTCACCCATCAGACCGATGCCGTACGACCACCAGATCGCACCCATCGACGCCATCCATCCGAAGAGGCCGGCCATCGCGACGAGAAAGCCGAGACGCGCACCGATGTTGGTGCCGAGCAACAAGTATGTGCTGCCACCGAGTGCGACGAATCCGATGATGACGGTGAGAAGACCGCGGAGTTCGGGCTCCCAGCCGATGCTCAGAATTGCGCTCATAGTTCGTTCCGCACGTAGTTCACGATCTCCTGGATCTGCTCTTCGGTCAGCAGCGATCCGAAGCCGGGCATCCGACCGCTTCCCTGGCCCTGGATACCGTACTTCGCGCCGTACTTCGATCCCGACTTGATGAAATCGATCATTTCTTGTTCGGTCGCGAAGTGGCTGTTGGTCGCGCCACCCGTCAGGTTCCAGCCGAATGCACCTGCACCCGTCTGGCCCGGCTCGCCCCAACTCCATCCCGGAGTGTGGCAACGTGCGCAGCTGTACGCGCCTGCAGAGAGTTCGAGGTTGAAGAGCGCCTCGCCCACCGAGGAGTACAAGCCGTCCTCGACTGCTTTCTCGGCTGCGGCCTGAATCTTTTCTTGTTCCTCTGTCGGCAGATGCCCGCCTTCACAGCCCCGCGGATCAGCGCCTTGAACAGCGCAGTTCTCCCGCGGGATCTGAATGCTCTTCAGGTACTCGATGAGAGTCTGAATCTGCTGATCGTTCATCGGGCCACCACCGCGAACGCCCCAGGGCGACATCGGTGAGAACGGACGACCGTATTCGAGAATGAAGCGAACTTCGTCCTCGTCGAACCGGTAGAACACCGTGTTCAGCGCCGGCGCCTTCCACGACACAGCGGAGACGAGACCGGTCTTCGAATCGGTCACCGTGTACGGAGCCGCTCCACCCGTGGCATTCATGCCACCGTGGCAGCCCGCGCAGTTGAAGCCGCCGTCGGCGGTGGAGGCGAACAGCCTCGATCCCCACGACACGAAACGATTGGCCGTGCCCTCGATCGCACCTGCCTGACGGCTCGGCTCGGCCAGCCAGTACGCAGGCAGACCGATCGTGATGGTCGCAAGGAGAATGACACCGATGAACTGCACGCGCTGAAGGCGTCGTCCTTCGAGTTCTTCGTCGTCGTAATAGGGCTTGCGGTTCGCCGCGAGCTCGATTTCCGAGCCGATCTCGGGACGGCTCGCATTGCGGTTGAGGACCGCATACACGATCCATCCGGACATGAAAACGATCGCAAGCACGATCGCAAAAGTGGTGGTTGCCAGGGCGATCATGATCAGTGACTTCCTCCACCGGTGATGCAGTGCGGACCTTCAGCTTCTTGACCGGTCGTATTGACGCCGATCGCCGGACCGTTGAACACGGTTCCGGTGTCGACGACGACGTTGCCGTTCGCAATCGAAACTCCGAATCGATCCATGCCTCGCGGCGCCGGACCTGCCTTCTTTTCACCAACTCGGTTGTACTGCGAACCGTGACACGGGCACTCGAACCACTGTGAGCTCTTGCACTCGGGAACTCGGCAGCCGAGGTGCGGACACTTCTGGTACAGAGCCACAACTCCTGCCTCCATGCCGGCGAGGACAGACGGCTGATTGGCGTAGGCGGAACGCGCCTTGGGCAGAGCGTCCGTGGGGAATGCAGTGAGCCACGTGCGGGCTTCCGGCTTGTAGACGAATCCCTTTTCGCTGCGGATCTGCACGAGCAGATCGTCGAGACGTCCGACAGTCACCTTGGATCCGAAGCCTCCTCCAGCACGCGGCCACAAGAAAGCGACAACGGCAACGCCGAACGAGGCGATGCTCGCTGTCATCATCGTGACAGCTGCACGATTGAAGAACTGGCGTCGGGAGACTTCGATGCTCTCGGCATCCGGCGGTGCCCAAGCGACAGGCGCGACCTCGGAGGCCTTCGCCAGTGCCTGACTGCGCTCGTTCGTGACCGCTGCCTCGTACGACGCTCCTGTTGCGGCTGCGCCGGACTCGGCCTTGATCGACTGATCACGGGACTTGTCGCGCTGGCGCGTCTCTCGTGAAAGAGCTCCCGCTCCACGCACGTCGGAGCGACGCGCCGAGGTCACGAGGACGACGACTGCCAGTACCGCTACGACAGCGAGGGCGATGATGATTGTTGCTGCAGGTGACATGGGGGTCTTTACCTCACAACTCGAAGAACAGGCCGTCACGCCATGGGAAGACGAAGTTGAATCCAGGACCTCGGAAGAACGATCCGATGATCACGAGCACTGCCCAGAACATGAGGTGTACCGTCATCAGCGACGTCGCAAACTTACGATCCTCGGGCTTGTTCGAAGGGTTCTTGTCGATGTACGGAGCCAAGATCAATGCGAAGAGCGCGATACCCGGGATCGTCACTCCGGCGACCATCGGGTGGAACATCGTCAACAATTCCTGAAGTCCGAGGAAGTACCACGGAGCCTTCGAGGGGTTCGGAGTCTGGTTGGGGTTTGCGAGCTGCAGGAGCGGAGCGTTCACCCAGACCGAGAAGAAGAACAGGAATGCCGTGCACGCAAGCGCTGCGACGAACTCCACGGCGAGAAGGTGCGGCCATGTGTGCACCTTGTCGACTGGAGTCGCCTTCACGTCCTGAATCGATCCGGACTTGACCACGGTCAACAGACGCTGGGTGTGTCCGCCGGGTCCCGCACCGACAGGAACTCCGCCTGCGGGCGCAGCCGATGCGGCAACGACAGCGCCAACCTTCTCGGCAACAGCAACTGCACCGCCATCGGAACCATCTGCCTTGGCCTTTGCGGCCTTGCTGCGCTCAAGAAGGTGCGCGGGGATTCGCGAATCACCGGCGTCACTCGCGGACTCAGCACCGCCTTGATCGGCTGCAGCCTTGTCGCGTGCAGCCTGGGCTCGCTTGAGAAGGTGTTCGGGGATCTCAGTCATGTCTGTTCACATCCTTTCGAATTGGTCACAGCGGACCGGAGATGCCGCCGTCCTTGCGGACACGCCAGAAGTGGATCGCCATGAAGATCACGATGACGAAGGGAAGCATCAGCACGTGGAGCACGTACCAACGAAGCAGGGTTTCCGATCCGATCTCGACACCGCCGAGGAGAACGAATCGGACTTGGGAACCGAAGACCGGGGTATACCCCATCATGTTGGTTCCCACGGCCACAGCCCACATGGCCAACTGGTCCCATGGGAGCAGGTAGCCGGTGAAGGACAGCAGAAGCGTCAGGGTCAACAGCACGACGCCGATCACCCAGTTGAACTCTCGCGGAGCCTTGTAGGCGCCGTGGTAAAACACGCGAGCCATGTGCAAGAACACGGAGAGCACCATCAGGTGCGCTCCCCATCTGTGCATATTTCTCACGAGTAGTCCGAAGGCCACCGATGTCTGCAGGCTGCTGATGTCGTTCCACGCCGCAGTTGCCTCGGGCCGATAGAAGAACATCAAGAAGATGCCAGTCACCGTGAGCAGGATGAACAGGAAGAAACTGAGTCCGCCGAGGCACAGCGTGTAGCTGACCTTGACCGCGTGGCGCTTCACCTTCACCGGGTGCAAGTGGTACAGCACCGAGTTCATGATCACGTACGAGCGGTTACGCGGACTGTCCGTGTACCCCTTACGGAAGATCGAACCGGGACGGAAGATCGAGTTCCAGGCTTGGCTTCCCTGAAAGTTCTCGATCGTCTTGTTGAGACGCTCTTTCGCGCTCGGGCGGGATTCATTGATGACTTTTGCCATGACGTCCTCTTTTGTCCTCTCCTAGAAACGCATTCCGTAGGCGTAGCCGTGGTTGGCCGTACGCGTGTGGGTGTCGCCGGTTGCCAAGGCGGCACCGGCCTTTCCGAGAATGATCACGCCCGTTGGGCAGCGGTCGACGCACAGAGCACAACGCGTGCACACGTCGTCGTCGATGATGAACAGCACGTTGTCGCTCGGGTCGACTCCGGGGCGTTCCGTGTTCTGTGCTTCGACGACCGCGTCCGGCGTCACCATGTGAATGCACTTCCACGGGCAGATGTCGACGCAACCCTCGCACATGATGCACTCGGACTGGTCGATGTGAATGAACTGCTTCGGCTTGACGGCCTTCGTCAGATAGTCCGCGTCCACCTCGACCAGTTGGTACTGGTCGGTGTACGGCATCATCGGCGGATTGGCGTCAGTGCGAGCCATGTCAGACCTTCTTCACCAGAGGACGGCCGTAGGACGACTGTTCGATCTCGGTCGACTTCGTCTGACCTCGCTTCTGCCACCACGACCACATGTAGATCTGCACGCCGAGGAAGGCGCCGTAGATCATCGTGACGATGATGTCGCCCACCTGGAGGTAGTTGATGTCGAAGGGAAAGCTTCCACCCTTGGCCTGTGACTTGAAGATGTCTCCAGGTCCGTTCAGCATTTTGTCGGACTGCCATCCGAGTTCGTTCTGAACGTGCACCAGCCACTGGTGGGGTACAACGCCGTACGCAAGGAACATCACGAAGAACGCGTACACGGACCCAGCCATCGCCTCACCCCACGACACCGGGGTGCCGAGCGGACGTCGCTTGCCGTATACGAACACGAGTCCCGTGAGGACCGCTGTCAAAGCCAATGAGAACAAGAACGCTTGGTTCATTCCCGGCCACTTGAGAATGTCAATCGCCAGCATCGAGCCGGTCATCCCTTCCTTGCCCAATTTCGGTTGATACGAATCCACTCGCTTCGCCACGAAATGGCGCTGCGCACTGGTCTTACTGTAGTCAGGCGGATCTGCTCGCGCCCCAACTCGTCATGGATCTCAC
>JBJTGN010000121.1:0-4061 GCA_046093905.1 Actinomycetota bacterium | reverse complement strand
GATGAAGACTCTGCGCCGGGTGAGGAAGCGACATTCGAATACGTCAAGATCACCGACGACACCGAGAGCGTCGAAGTCGAAGTGCCGGCGACTTGGACGGATCGCAGCGGAACGTCGATCGACTTCCTCGGGTTCACGCTCCCCGCAGTATCGGCGTCCACCGACTTGCAGGACTTCTTCAATACGTGGAGCACACCTGGTATTTCCGTGATTGCTGCTCCGGAACTCGATTCCAGTAATTTCGAGTCGACACTCGAGTTCTTTGCGCCGGAGAGTTGTGATTACCTCGGTCGGGACACTTTCGAGGGACACGACTTGATCGGCCAGTTCGATGTGTATGTCGACTGTGGCGGCGTGGACGGAATGTTCTATGTCGTAGGGGCCTTCTACGACATCTATTACGAAGCAATGGTGATCGTGCTCGCACAGGTGAGCGATGAGTCCGAGCTCGAAGTCATCGACCAAGCTCTGAACACGGTGTACCTACCCTGACGGGCTCACGTACTCATTCGCCGAAAACGAGACGCGTGTAGGAATTGGCGTAAGTGCGCATCGGGTCGAGTCGCGTTCGAGCAGACATGAACTCGTCCCAACGCGGATAGAGACCTGCGAGTTCATCGGCTGAAAGGTCGTGCATCTTTCCCCAATGGGGGCGACCCTTGTAGTCGGCCATGATGTCGGCGACGTCTCGGAAGTACGCAGTGTGACCCATTCCCTTGTACATGTGAACTGCGATGTAGGCGGTCTCTCGTCCCGACGCCGTCGACAACGGAATGTCATCCGCAGCGGTGAAACGTACCTCGACTGGGAAGCTCACGAGATGACCCTTGGCTTCGATCATGGTCTTGATCCGCCTCAGGACCTCGGCGCAGTGTTCACGGGGGATGGCGTATTCCATCTCCACGAATCTCACAATGCGCTTGCTGGCGAAGATGCGGAAACTGTCGTCGACATAGGTGATCTGTCCAGAGGACGGAAGAGCTGTGGCGAGACGCGGAATCCACTGGGGACGAAATCGGCCTGCCCGACACACTGCACCGAACGCGACGTTTTCGAGAAACGTCTTCTTGTACCAGTGGCCGATCGGGTTCACTCGAGACAACGGCTCATCAGTGCGATTGTTTCGCTTGGTCAGGACCCACTCGGTGTGAGGAATCCAGAAGAACTCGAAGTGATCATTGGACTCGACGTGTTCATCGAGGTTGTCGAGAATGCGCTCGAAGCGGTCAGCTCCTTCTTGGGCCCGCAGCCGAAATGCCGGTACGACATCGAGAATCACCTGGGTCGTGATTCCGAGAGCTCCAACACCCACTCGTGCGGATGCGAGGAGGTCCGCATTTTGGGACTCGTCCATGTCGACGATGCTGCCGTCGCCCGAAACGACGCTCATCCCCGAGATTCGCGTGGCGATTCCACCGAGCAGCCGACCCGTTCCATGAGTTGCAGTGGATACGGCACCCGAGATCGTCTGATAAGCGATGTCGCCGAGATTTGGCAGTGCATATCCGAGACCGTGCAGGAGGTTGTTCAGGTCATCGATGGTGATTCCACCTTCGACCGTGACGCGGTGAGCTTCTCTGTCGACGTCGATCAGACGCGACATCTTGCGGAGATCCACGAGGTGTCCGGCGGTCAACGCGGCCGGAGTGAAGCTGTGACCAGAACCGACTGCCTTGACGGTTTCACCAGCTGCTGCTGCCCGAGAAACGATGTCGCTGACTTCGGCAGTCGACGTCGGAAAATGAATGTCCACCGGCCGGCACGACTGATTGCCGGCCCAGTTCGTCCATGAACGGGTGCGGAAACTGCGGGGGGATGAAATCCGATTCACGGTCGAGCGCGTCGCCGAACCGTGAGCATTCAAGTTGAGGAGGGAGCGAAAGTTGTTCATCACAGACGTGCAGGGATCTTAGGCGGACCATCCCGACGGATGTCGGTTGCGCGGAGATCTCTGCGCCTTTGTTCGAACTGTATTTGTCCGAACCGGGGCACCTGCGTATGGTTTGCCGATGTCGACATTCCCTGCATTCGTGTTCTCCAATGACCGTGACAATCCGACTCGTGGCGTTCAACAGGTGGGTCTCGAGAGCATCTCTCCAGATGGAGTTTTGATCGAGGTCGAATGGTCGAGTGTCAATTACAAAGATGGTCTCGCGTCCACCGTGTCAGGAAAGGTTGCTCGGTTGTCACCATTGATTCCTGGAGTGGATCTCGCGGGCAGGGTGGTAGAAAGTTCGAACGGTTTCACTGCGGGCGATCTTGTGATTGCGCATGGGTACGACATCGGAACCTCCCGCCACGGTGGATATGCCCGGTTCGCGCGAGTCCCTGCAGAGTGGATCGTGCCGTTGCCAGCTGGTCTGACAACTCGAGAGGCCATGGTTGTCGGAACCGGCGGGTTCACAGCGGCGCTGTCGGTCATCGCGTTGCAGCGTTGGGGAATCCGCCCAGACGGTGGTCCAGTTCTCGTGACGGGAGCAACTGGGGGAGTCGGAAGTATGGCGGTGTCGATGCTGGCGGGTCTCGGCTACGACGTCACGGCGAGTTCGGGCAAGCCCGAGGCGTCGGATTTCCTACGCGGCCTCGGTGCGAAGGCCATCGTCGACCGGTCGACCTTGGCCGAGGACGATGGCCGACCTCTGCAGACGATGGAGTTCAACGGTGCAGTGGACTGTGTCGGGGGTTCGACACTGGCAAACCTTCTCAAACGATTGAAGTACGGGAGTGCGGTCGCTGCCAGCGGTCTGACGGGCGGTTCGAACCTGTCGACAACGGTGATTCCGTTCATTCTTCGAGGTGTTGCGCTGCTGGGGATCGATTCGGTTCAAACACCGATGGACGTGCGGATCGAGACGTGGCGGCGAATAGCTACAGACCTCAAGCCTGCAGGGCTCGATGCGATCGGCCATTCGATCGACCTGGGGGACCTCGACCAGGTACTGACGACGATCCTGGGCGGAGGGGTCACCGGACGGTATGTCGTGGCACCGACTGCACCTGCCTGAAGCGCGATATCCTGACCGACACGGTATGGGTGATCGCTGAATGACGTCTTCGACCGCCTCGACCGTGCTTGTACCGGGGACCCACTTGATGACGGGTCTGCTCGGCTCCCGGGATCAGTATCTCCGTCTCGTGGAAGAAGCCTTCCCGGATGTCTCGATCGTTGTTCGGGGTAACGAAGTGTCCATTTCGGGCCCATCGGCTCCGACTGTCGTGACGTTGATGCAAGAACTCGTCGTTCTCCTCGAATCGGGTGAACCGATCGATGATGCCGTTGTACGGCGCTGCATTTCGATGGTGCGCGGCGACGAGAGTCCGAGCTCGGTTCTGACCGACGACATTGTGCGCGGCGCGAGAGGTCGAGTCGTTCGACCGAAGACAGGCGGGCAGAAGCGCTATGTGGACGCGATCCGTCGCAATGTGATCACCTTCGCAATCGGCCCTGCAGGAACGGGAAAGAGTTGGCTCGCAGTCGCCATGGCTGTCCAGGCGTTGCAGAGCAAGTCCGTACAGCGAATCATCCTCACTCGACCAGCAGTGGAAGCGGGAGAGAGACTTGGATTCCTCCCCGGTGACCTGCTGGCAAAGATCGATCCCTATCTGCGTCCCTTGTACGATGCGCTCTACGACATGCTCGATGGCGATGGGGTCCAAAAGCTTCTCGAGAAGCAGGCTCTCGAGGTTGCTCCGCTCGCATTCATGCGCGGCCGCACTCTCAACAACAGCTTCATCATTCTGGACGAGGCTCAGAACACGACAGCTGAGCAGATGAAGATGTTCCTCACCAGAGTGGGATTCGGATCGAAAGTCGTGGTCACAGGTGACATCACCCAAGTCGATGTGCCCGGTGGGAGAAGCGGACTTGCGGGGTTGGAAAAGGTATTGAAGGGAATCGACGGACTCGAATTCGTTCATCTGGGCGCTGGTGACGTGGTGCGTCACCGAATCGTCGCTGACATCGTGGCTGCCTACGAAAGGTCGGCGGTCGAACGGACAACGGAACGATCGACCGACGGCCCGACCAAGGTGACCAACGATGGCTGACGGGCCACCTCGAT
>JBJTGN010000120.1:0-8313 GCA_046093905.1 Actinomycetota bacterium | reverse complement strand
CTCCCAATAGGTGTTGGTGAGTTGATTGCGAATGGATGTGAGCATGTCGGTCACCATCGTCGACTGACGGTCGAACGTGGATTTGAGCGCCGACAACTGGTCGAGTTCGCCGCCGATTCGTGCCATGGTTCCTCCTCGTGTTGGTTGGCAGTCTGCCAGATGGATCGTGTCTCAGTCCACAGCCACGCGTCTGATGAGTTCACGAACTCCCGTCTCCGGACTGCCAGGGGTGACGACCGCTCGGCGTGCATCCAGGTCTTCCGACCGACCGAATCGTCCGCCGTCGTCGATCAGCCAGGAACCCTCGCCCCAGTCGACCCAGGACAGTTCCAAGCCGAGCCAGCGACGTCGACCGCGGTAGGTCAGAACCTGTGCATCGTGTCGGGACGTGTGCGCTTGGGCCACTCGAGCCGCGAGGTCGCTGACGGCAACTGTCGCACCGTCGAGCTGTGCGAGACGACTGAGTTGGTCGGTCGTTGCATGGGGGGCCTGAAGGACGAGATCTCGCCATGTCCCTCCCGCAACCGAGAAACCCTCGCCGCGTCCGGCCTCGATCGATCCGAGTGCGAAGCCGATGCCGTCCACATGCGGCGTCAGCACCCGTTGTCCTCCACGAATGTCGACCAGGACATCAATCAGTCGGGCGTGCGCAATGATGATCGATGGGGTGTCGGACCCGAATCGAGTGACCGTGACCCGTGATGTCGGTCGAGCCAGAACGGCGAACATCAACGCGATTCGGACATCGACCTTGCCGTCGGATCGGACAATTCTCCGTGATCGAAGCGACTCGAGAGCGGACGCGCGCGCCGATGGACCGAGGGACTGCGCCTGTTGCGAGCCGACCAATTGGGACAGGAGATTGAACTCGTCTGTGGTGAGGGTGAGTGACGAGCTCATGATGGGGTGTGAAAGCGGCTTTCGTTGATCGAGATCTTTGTGCGTACAGCGGTCGGAACATCGATCTTGAGAACGTCAGCAAGCCGAAGGAGATAGATCTGAACATCAGCGATCTCCATCGCGACGGCATTGAGCTTCTCTGAAGAAAGATTCTCCCGTCGGGACTCTTCCGGCGTCAACCATTGAAACTCTGCTGCCAGCTCGCCGGCTTCACCCGTTGTCGCCATCGCAAGATTTTTTGGCGTATGGAATTTCCCCCAGTCCCTGCGCTGCGCAAAATCTCGAAGGAGAAGAGTCAGGGATTGGAACTCGGAACCAGGTGTTGACATGTCAGTGATCCTTCAGGAGGGGAGTCGGCTGCGGAAATAGTCAGCCGTGGCGGGATCGGTGAAATACACATAGCACCCCTTCATCCCACGGCTCATCAGAGTTCGGTATGTGTTGCGGATGATCTCATCGGCCTTGATCTCAGCGATGATCGGCTTCTCTTTGAGTTCCTTCTTGAATCCGTGAAGGGATTTATCGGTCTGTGCTCGAGCTGCCGGCACGGTCTGGAGTTCGTTCGACATCCAGACGAGATCCGGCCCCACGATGACTCCGACATAGTCCAGTTCCAGACCCTGACAGGTATGGATACAGCCAACCTCGTCGACTGAGTTCGGATCGATGATCCAAGCGGAACTCGCATAGCTTGCGAGGTTCCACTTGGCTGAGTATCCAAATTGGGGGATGAAAATGTCGTCGAGGGTTCGGTCCTTTTTGCTCACCCAGTTCCAGCAGTATCCAGCAACAACACGTGATGTGTTGTTGGATTCGTTTCGTTGGCGAATGAGATCGTGAAGGAGAACGGGATCATCGATGATTCTGAAGTCGAAACGCTTCGGAGAAAAGTACGTGGCCTCTTCGGGATGCACTCCAAGTGTGTTGTCCAACCATGCGAGGAAATCGTCACTACCACCGCATCGAAATTGGCTGTTCAGCTCGGTCTCGGTGATCGTTGCCCCAAGATCCGCTGCAAAGGACTTGATTGCATCGATCTCGCCGATGTCTTTCCATGTGACCTTCTGAGCTTCATCGATGAAGACAACGGTGGTTCGGGCCGCCTCGATGAGTTCCCGGATTTGATTCGTGCCTCCCTTGGAATACTGCGAACGAAGCTTCAGCCGATGGGCCTCATCGACGATCAGAACGTCGTAGGTGTCGGCAGCGACATCGACGTAGGAAGCTGAACCGCTGAAGAGATGCCGAATCTCAAAAGCAGGAATGGCACCCTTCAATTTCGCTTCGTAGACATCGCGTGGGGCCTGATTCGGAGTGACGTACCGAGCGTTCATTTGCAGAGCCGATAGACGGGACAGCGCGTTGATCGCAATGACTGACTTGCCGGTGCCAGGGCCACCTTTGATGATCAACACTTGTTTGGTGTCGACCTGGGCTTTTGTTGCCGCATTGATGATCAATTCGAGAGCAGTTTTCTGTTCGTCGATCAGAACGAATTCATCGTCACCGTCCAGCATCGATCCGACAGCCTCAGCCAACTGCTTGGACGGACGGATAGGGGAACCATCGATCCGATAGAGCAGGTCAGTGCTCGTGCCTGTTTTGATCTTGGATCGGATGAGGCTGCGGAGGGCTTCAGATTCACCTTTGATGAAGACCGGCGCCTTGTTGAGATCCTCGTCGTAACGCTCATCACAGACAGCCAGGTTGCTCTGACAATTGTGGAGGTAGGCGCAAGCTGCCACCTCGATCCCATTCGTATAGACGTATTCGTTGTACTGGTTGAGATGACTTGCATAACTCCACGCCTGGTACGACGGATGACGGGTGTGTCGGATCTGTCCACCGATGAAGGTCTTGACGTGGCTTGAGAGATCGGAAAAGTCGATGTCGGTCCACTGTTTGAGTTCGACGATGACAAGTGAATCCTGACCGGACTCATTCCGGCCAGCAATGAGAAAATCGATTCGAAATCTCCGACCATTCAGGCGATACTCGACCGCGACAGCCGCATCCGCCGGAATGAGCGGGTCGTGCATCACGTGGGACATTGCGTTTCCCAGTGAGTTCCGCCAGGACTGGTACTCGTTCTGAGACACATTGATGTGCAGGTTCTTACGAACAGCTGTTGTTACAACATCCTCGATTGTTGGCGCATCACGAAGGAACTGTTCCTTCGAAGCGAGGTAGGCGAGCACGTTTTCAGGCTAATCACAGCCTGTATTTCGAATCGGGTTGTGAAGATTGGGTCGCGGAAGAGTCCGCCAACCGTGACTTAACCTCTCGAGATGGAGTTCCAGGAGCTACTCGACTTCATTCGCCACAGAATGCGGATGTCACACATCTACCAGCCCCTTCTCATTCGTCTCCTCGTTGAAGCCGGGGGTCAGGCAACTGTCCGACAGTTGGCAAAGGAGTTTTCGGCCTTCGATGAAGCTCAGGTTCTGATGTACGAGAGCAGGCTGAAGAAGATGCCAGTTCCAGTTCTCAAGCGCCATGAAGTTTTGGTCAAGAACGGGAATCTGATTTCGCTCAATACTCATGAGTTGTCGCTTGAGGAGCGCCGGGCGATCATCAGCGAATGTGAGTCAAAGATCAGTGAATTCATTAAGGCTCGCGGTTTGACAACCTGGTCTGGTCTCCTCGAACTTGACCCAGTCCCAGAGTCCATTCGCTATCAAGTACTGAAGCGAGATCGTCGATGCGTGTTGTGTGGAGCAGGAACTGACTCGGGTCCTCTCCAGGTCGATCACATAGTGCCGAGATCGCAAGGTGGTTCGAATGATCTGTCAAACTTACAAGTCCTCTGTGCGCTCTGTAACCGCGGGAAGTCGAATCGGGACGACGAAGATTTTCGCCTGAAGCGTCATTCCGGATAGCGGTCGGCAGACGCGATGATCTCGGCGCGATCGGCTTCGAGGATCGCCCCGGCTGCAATCGCTCGATCGGTTGCTTCACGCCATTTGGCGACGAAGTCCGCCTTGTCGAGGTACAGACGCGCAAGTTGCACTTTGGTGAACGGCGTAGTGGTCCCGAAAAGGAAACAGAATCCCGTCCCGACCTGGCCGAGACCCGACAACTTCGCAACGGGAACATCCACATGTGGGGTGCGGACACCACCGAGAGCGTTCCCATTCGCGTCCTCTTCGAATCCGGTGAGATCAGCGTTGGTGGCGAGTTGAGGCATCGACGGTGGTGGGGTGCCTGACTGCACCCACGTGTCGAGAGCCGCGAGCGCCGAGCGAACGACGTACGTGTGCGGTCCGGCGTTGATCGGCAGATCACAGTTGATCAATCCGCCATAGACACCAGTTGGTGCATTCAGCATCGCATCGAACAACGCAGATCCTGCCACGCCCGAACCGTCATCGGTGTCACCGATGCCGAGGCTGTACGCATCTGCGTGAGCGGTGCCAGCAACTTCCCAGCTGCGGAACGTATCCGTATCGGGTTGTGAGGCGCGCCGGTATCCGAGAGCGTCGCCGACCACATCAGTCTCAGCTGTCAACGTGAGTACTGGTCGCGCGAAGTCGGCACGAATGCGCGCAGCAGTCGGACCGGGAACATCTGGGCCTGGATCGGCTGACAGCGCAGCCCCTCGTGATCCGCGACTGTGTACGAGATATCCGTGGTAGACGTCGTGCTGCGCACCGACGGCGTTGATGTACGTCACCATGCGGAATGCCGATTGCGATTCACCCATGGCGATCACTCGCTCGGGGGTGAGTCCGTCGAACAGGAGATCTGCATTGCGCCACACCGTTGCACCCGCTTGGCTGAAGATGTCGTAGCTGTAGTTGTCTCCGGGGTGGAGGAGTGTTCCGTATCGCACAGGATCGGCGACCTTCAAGACGCGGGTCTCGCCGAGGGGGTTGCCCCCGCCTTCGATCCCGACCCGTTGTGCGGAGACGCCCACCCAGATTGCGCCCGAGCGCATCATCTCGACGTTGGCATAGGACCAAACGGGTCCGATGTCGAGACCTGCGGTGACGTTCAGCCACTCGACGAACACGGTGCCATTGAAGAGGGCAGGGTCCGACGGACGGCGCACGACGATACGCGTCGTGTAGTTGGTCGAGTCGTTCGGCTCCACGGACCACTGACCGTCATCGCCGAGAGGATTCAACGATGTGTAGGACTGCGCGGTGCCGGCGACGAAATACTCGGCCTCGGTGTAGCCCGACGCTGAACCGTTGAAGACGTCGGTGCCGAGAACGACTTGTCCGTTGCCGCCCGTGATCGGACCGACGACAAACGTCTCGGGAACACCGGAGAGAGTCGGAGGTCGCGGCTCGAACGTTGTGGGCAGGGTCGAGTCGACGGCATCTGTGCTGTCTGTGCTGGTATTCGACGCCGTTCGACAGGCGGAAGACAGCGTGACGAGAAGAACAAGTCCGAGTGCTGGGACTCGACGGAAGCGGTGGCGTGTCATGTGGTCCCCCAGGAGATGATGGAAATCAGGGTGTCAATCCGTTGGTATTCGATGCAGGAAAACTAGTGGTCTTCGACCGTGACGGGAGTTCATACGTAGGACAGACTGATCCGATGAACATCTCAGGTCGACACGTTCTTGTCACCGGTGCGTCTCGGGGAATTGGTGCAGCCATTGCCCGTGAATTCGCGTCCCGAGGTGCTCGTGTCACGGTTGTGGCTCGCTCGAAGGGACCGCTCGAAACACTTGCGACCGACATCGGCGGTTACGCATTGCCAGCGGACCTCTTCGACCCTTCCCAAGTGGCATCTCTCCTCGACAAAGCCGAAGCTCTCTGCGGACCGGTCGATATTCTCGTGAACAACGCTGGAATGGAAACGACGAAGAGCATCGTCGACACGAGTGAATCCGAAGTCGACGAGATGATTCGCCTCAACCTCCTCGTACCGATCCAACTCAGCCGCCTTGCGATGATCGGCATGACCAAACGGGGGTCTGGACACATCGTGAACATCTCGTCGATGGCTGCCAACGGTGGCTTCGCCGGGATGAGTGTGTATTCGGCGTCGAAGTCGGGCCTCAGTCATTTCACGCGCATCGTGCGTCTCGATCTGAAGAAGACCGGTGTGAAGGTGACAAACCTCGAAGTCGGGCCTGTCCCGACCGACTTGCTCGCAAATCTGACGTATGAGCCGGCGGTGAAGTCGTTTGCCCTCTTTCGGCGACTTCAGTTGATGCCGAATGTCGAACCCGAAACGGTTGCTCGAAAGGCTGCTGACGCAGTCGAGTCCGGAAAGCGTGCGGTGTGGTTGCCGGCACGAGCGTCGATCTTCGGAGCTCTCACCGGTGCACCTCAACGGATTGCCGAGCAGTTCCTTCGATTTCTCCGATGAGCCGATCTGACCAACGGCAACTCAGTAGGGTTCGTCCATGATCAAACTTCGCTCCCTAGCCATGATTTCCGTTGTTGCCCTTGCCTCGTCGTGTGGTGGTGGCGGTGGGGATGCGTCGTCTTCGAATGCCGACTCGGATTTTTGCGAGTACCTGCGCGCGCTGGACGAACTCGATCCAGAGGCGGCTCCCGATGACGCATTGGAAGCAGTCGATCAAGTCATCGACCGTGCGCCCGACGGCGAGATCAAGGGAGCGCTCGAAGATCTCCGACCGATCTTCGAGACGATGGTGAACGCAGATCCGAACAGCGAAGAGGCATTCACCGAAATCATGTCGCTGATGTTCGACCCCAAGGTGATCGCAGCCGGCGAAGTTCTCGAGAAGTATGGAACCGAAGTGTGCGGTTTCGAGGATACGACGAGTGATCTCACGATGGATGGCGGCGGAGATTGGACGACTGACTCCGACTTCGGTCAAGAGCCTGTATCGGCCCTCGAAGATCTCGAGTCGAGCGCTATTTCCGAAGCAGTTGAGAGCGTCCTCGCCGAGCTTGCTCCTGGCGCAACTGTCGCATCGTCTGGCTGGTCCTCGATGGGCTCGAGCTTCTCGGTGGACGTCGATGTCACCGGCATCGACTCGGTCGATGGCGTGCCGTTGTGTGATGCGGTCGGAGAGTTGCTGACCGATACCGACGCCAGTGCCGAGTTCACGATCTCGATCACCCTCGATGGCACGCAGATCGCCCGCGGCGACAGCGAAACGGGTGGCTGCGAATCTGTCTCCGGGTGATGCCGCTGGCTCCCCATGATTCGCGGTCCAAGCATCGAAGTCGAAGGTATGGTCGGCTGACGGTTTCCCTCATTGTTCTGACCGGATGTGGTGTCGAGACTCGGCCCACGGCGATTTCGCTCGACGGTGTGCCGATCACGAGCGAGGAGTCGACGGTCGACACGACATTCGCATCAACGACAACCGCGACAACAAGTCCAGCCGCGACCACGATTCAGACCGATCCAACGACGGCTGCACCCATTGCCCCAACGACGGTTGCGTCGACGCAGCCCGATTCGAGGCCGTTGGCTCTCGATGTCCTCGCAGCCATCCCGGTGATGCGCGAACGCGGTGACGGCTACGACCGTGATCTGTTCGAACACTGGATCACCATCGGCGGCTGTTCCACTCGAGAGAACGTCCTCATTCGCGACAGCCTCACTCCTGCTCAGGTCGATCCGTTCGGATGCCGTGTGGTGGCTGGAGACTGGGTGAGCCCGTATGACGGAGCCACCTGGGACGATCCGAGTGATGTCGACATCGACCATGTGGTTGCTCTCAAGGAGGCGTGGGATTCGGGCGCATGGTCGTGGAGTGCGGCTCAGCGGCGTGCCTTCGCCAACGATGTCACGGATCGACGATCGCTGCGAGCGGTGACCGACGAGGTGAATCAGTCCAAAGGTGACAAGGACCCATCGAACTGGTTGCCGTCTCTCGTGAGCGCTCGATGTCCGTATCTGGCTGACTGGGTGGCGCTCAAGGCGAGATGGCAACTGTCGATGGATGAGAGTGAAGCCGGGCGAATTCGCAATCTTCTGACGCGCGACTGCCCCGGACTTCGCATCGAACCCTGGTCATCGCCTCCGGTGTCGATCACACCAGCGAGTGCTCAGCCTGCAGAAACGATCGCTGTTGCCCCCGCCGCTCCTACAACACTGGCACCTCCACCGTCTGCTGCGGGTGCATCCGTCTACTTTGCGAACTGCTCAGCAGCGCGTGCAGCTGGTGCGGCACCATTGATGCGCGGTGAGCCCGGCTATCGCGAGGCCATGGATCGCGACAAAGACGGCATCGCCTGCGAGTAGTGCAAACACAAAGGCCCGTCCTAGAGGACGGGCCTTGAGCCTGCACACCGAAGTGAGCGGGTGGATTGATCTGAGTGTACCCGGGGTCGGGCAAGCGCACACGACCTGATTGACACAACGGCTACGGCCAGGGGAGGCCGAGGGCGCGTGATGTGGATTCATTGACAACACCGGTCGGCTGCAGGCCGGCGAGATGCTGGAGGTCGAAAATGGCGTTACGCGTATTCGCTC
>JBJTGN010000119.1:0-8031 GCA_046093905.1 Actinomycetota bacterium | reverse complement strand
TCGAATCGAACGGTGAGCATCAGGAAATCCTCCCGTTTCGCTTCAACTTCGCCTGATTCTCGGGCATGGCGAGAACCTCTCGATACTGATCCACTGTCTGTTCGGCGCAGCAGGTGATGCCGAGGCTCTCGCAGCAACGATTCGCCGGGGTCTCGACGATGCGACACTGCGCGCAGCAGTCGGAGCACGCGGCCGGCAACGAGTCGTCGAACGTTGGACCTGGCGTCGCTGCGCCGAACAGACAGTGGATCAATATCGAGAGGTACTCGCCATGCCCGAGAACCAGGCGAAGTTGCGGCGCAACGGGAGGATCTCCTGATGCTCACCGTTCGATTCGACCGTCTCGAACTCGCTCCCGGCGACCGAGTTCTCGATGCAGGTGCAGGTTTCGGTCGCCATGCCTTCGAAGTTGCCCGTCGAGGCGGACGAATCGTCGCCCTCGACTACGCCGACGACGAGGTTCGCACCACGCGCGCCACGTTCGGCGCAATGATCGAAGCGGGAGACATCCCCGCTGATCGCCTGGTCGGCTGTTTGAGAGGTGACGCGACCCATCTGCCGTTCGCGGACGCAACCTTCGACCGTGTGATCACATCGGAAGTGCTCGAGCACATCCAGAACGATGTCGCAGCAATTGGCGAACTGGTTCGCGTCCTTCGTGTCGGGGGAACCTTCGCGTGCACCGTGCCATCGATGTGGCCCGAGAAGATCAACTGGAAGTTGAGCGACGAGTACCACGCCCCCAAGGCAGTCGGTGGTCATGTGCGTATCTACTCCCAGACCGAACTTGAATCGAAACTGCGAGCCGCAGGTTTGTCGATCATCGGATCCCATCACGCGCACGCCCTGCACTCGCCGTATTGGTGGCTGAAATGTGCGGTCGGCCCTCGTCGTGACGACCACCCCTTGGTCGCTCGGTATCGAAAGTTCCTCGAATGGGACATCATCGAGCAGCCGAAATCGATGAAATTCTTGGATCGGGCGCTGTCCCCGCTCCTCGGCAAGAGTCTCATCATCTACGCCCGTAAGATGCCAGTCCCGAATCCGATCGAGAGTTCCGATGAATCTCGCAACGAGCCGGCGGCGTACGAAAGGGTTTCTGCATGACCTCGGTCCCCCAGATCTCGGTTCCCCACATCGAGGGAGTGCTGAGCGCGGACGAGGTCGTCCAGACCGCCGAGTCGATTGCTGCACTGCAGCTCGACAACGGCATGATTCCCTGGTTCGAAAACGGCCACTGTGATCCGTGGAACCACGTCGAGACCGCCATTGCACTCGACATCGCCGGTTTCCATCAGCAGGCCGAGCGCGCCTACGAGTGGCTCGTCGATACTCAGCACCGCGATGGATGGTGGTTCAACTACTACCTTCCGGGCGGCATCGTCAAAGAGCCCAAGCTCGACACGAATGTCTGTGCCTACGTCGCTGCTGGCGCTTGGCATCACTGGCTCGTGACCGGCGACCGCGGCTTCGTGGACTACATCTGGCCCACCGTGGACAGGGCGATTGCGTGGGTCCTGTCGATGCGTCGACACGATGGCACCATTTTGTGGGCCCGTGAAGAGCACACCCAACCGTGGGACTACGCACTCCTGACCGGCTCGTCCAGCATTTGGCACGCACTCACCTGCGCGGTCGAACTGGCTGATCTCGTCGGCCAGTGTCGATCCCACTGGAAAGAAGCAGCCGACGACCTGCGTGCTGCGATCACGACTCGTCCGCATGCCTTCGAGCCCAAGGACCGCTGGGCAATGGATTGGTACTACCCGATCCTGACCAATGCCATGGATGGTGACCAAGCGAAGATTCGTATCGCTGACGGCTGGAACACGTTTGCCATGGACGGACGGGGCATTCGCTGTGTCAGTGACGAACCGTGGGTGACTGCTGCCGAAACAGCCGAATGCTCGCTCGCTCACACTGCGATCGGTGATATCGACACCGCCATCGATCTTCTTGCGTGGACACGTGCACACCGAACCGATGACGGTTCGTACTTCACCGGCATCGTCTACCCCACTCTCGAGACATTCCCCGACGGTGAGCGAACTGCCTACACGGGTGCTGCAGTGATTCTTGCTGCAGATGCAATCACGGCTAGCACACCTGCGTCGCGGCTGTTCATTCCGTCACTCGTCGTCGACTGAACTGTGTCGAGACGGGTTTCTCGAGTTCCCAAACGCCTTCGAGACCCCGGCCCGCCACAGAAAGCCCCTCGACTCAACGGGTAGTCTGGGCGCATGATCGGCAGCTCGGAACGCCATCCTGCCTTCGAGGAATACTGCGAAGCGATCTATGAAATGCACGAGGACGACATGGACGTCATCCGTGCGCGCATTGCAGATCGACTGAATGTGAGCCGAGCCTCGGTGTCCCAGATGATCGACCGCCTGACCAAGGCCGGTCTCGTCACCACCGAGTCGAATTGCATCTCTCTCTCCGAGACCGGCGAAGAACTTGCCCAGCGCGTCGTTCGTCGCCATCGCCTCGCTGAGCGTTTCCTCACCGACATCCTCGGCCTCAGTTGGGCAGATGCGCACATGGAAGCCGGCAAATGGGAGCACGTCATGAGTGACGAGGTCGAGGCCGCGATGAATCGGCTGCTCGGAGCTCCCACCACCTGCCCGCACGGCAATCCGATTCCCGGATCGAGTTACATCACCCCTTCGACCGTGCCACTGGCGACGGTGACTCCGGGTAGCAAGTTCACGGTTTCCCGCATTCCGGAAGAACTCGAAGTGACCCCGGGAGTCCTCGACTTCTTGCAGGACGCCAGCCTTCTCCCCGGGCGAAGTGGGAGCGTGACATCGTCCGGACTCGACGGTTCGGTGTCCGTGAAGATTGCGGGACAGGTCGTGGATGTCGATGCGTTCGCCTCAGCACGCATTCTCGTGACCGCATGAACGGCGTGCCGACAATCTTCTGGCCCAGCACTCGTCGCCGAATGTGTGCGGGTCTCGTGATCGCTGCCGTTGCGTCGATCACCACGTCGTGTGCAGCGACCACGTTCGACGAGTCGATTGCCACCACATCGATGGTCTCGACCCCAACCTCCACCACCGTTCCGACTGGGACGACTCAAGAGTTGCTCAGCAACTTGGCAGTCGCGATGAATGGCCTCTCGGGTCTCATCGGCCCGGACAGTTCTGGTCGAACTCCTGAGGGAAAGAACGAGCGAATCGTCACCATCGAGGCTTTGTGGACGGCTGTCCAGCCGGCGGTCACGTCGACCGATGCCGAGGCTGCTGATGCGATCGGTCGCATGGTCGATCTGGCAAAGACTGCTGTCGAACGAAATCGTCCCGCAGATGCCGACAAGGCAGCACGCTTTGCTGGCCAAGTCATCGACAAGTTCTTGAGCGAGATCTGACGCTCGTTTCCCCGACGTCAGACGGGCGCGGCCAGCCTCATCGGCTCAGGCAATGGGCGTGAATGCACGACAACGAGACGTTGAGTCGCCCGTGTGAGCGCCACGTACAGACTTCTCATGCCTTGGGGTTCGCTGTCGACGATGGTGGCCGGCTCGACCACGATCACACCATCGAGCTCGAGACCTTTCACCACGCTGACCGGCACGATCGTCACTCCGGTGTCGAGAGCTGATGCGACAGCTCTGCCGTGTGCCACCCCTGCTGATGTGAATGCCGACGACATTTCTTCGGCCATCGCATCGGGAACGACGACGGCAACATTGCCGCCGTCGAGAACATCCGATAGCGAACGCGTCTGGGCGATCACCTCGTTCGCCAACACGTCGAATCCAACTCCCTCTCGATCCGCCACTCCGACAATCAATGGCGGCGCGACTCCTTCTCTCACAGCCGTCGGGGCACGCAGACCGGGACTTGCAGCGTCCATCACCTTGTTCGCCAAATCCATGATCTGACCGGGAATTCGGTATCCGACCGACAAACCGATGACCCGGGTCTGCTTCACGTCAGGCAGATGATCGAGAACTTCATCCCACGTTGCAGGCGCATGAGGCCCGGTGGCTTGCGCCAAGTCTCCGACCACAGTCATCGATCCGGAGAGCGACCTGCGTGTCACCATGGCCAATTGCATGGGTGTCAAGTCCTGGACTTCGTCGATCACGATGTGTCCATAGGTGCGAATCTCGTCCGCCTCGTCGATCTTGCCGCCCCTTCCCGGTTTCGGGCCGAGATGCACGCGAGCTTCGTCGAGTAGCGCCGCATCCGCGACCGTCCAGCGAACCTCGTCGAGATCTTCCGAGCGTGGCCGATACATAGCATCGATCTCGTCATCGGACAGGACCTTGACACCAGCCAGCTTCAGCAGAGCTCGGGAACCGTAGAGATCGTGGAGCAGTTGTGCGGTCGTCAAGAGCGGCCCCATGCGCTCGAGAGCAGCGCGCACAGTGTCGTCTCGACGCAATGCCTCACGCACATCACTCGCGACCACATCACCTTCGCGCCACGAATGCGCAAGCGCAGACCACACTTCGCCTTCGACCCAGCGGCGGCCGGCATTGTGACGCCGGAAGCGTCGCCGGGCGGACTTGATGATCCGTTCGGACTCCTCGGGGCTCAGCCGCACGTATCCGCTGCGAAACGGAACCTTCAATGTGTCGCGGAGCGGGCGTTGGCGGTCACGAACGGCTTTTTCGACGACATCGGACATGCGCTCATCGCCCTTCACACGAGCAGCCGAGTCGGAGTCGGGCGTTCCATTCGTCGATGTCACCCAGAGCACATCGGGAACGAGGTCCTGCAGGACCACTTGCTCGATACCGGCTTCTCCGAGTGACGGGAGCACCCGTTCGATGTATCGCAGAAACACTCGATTGGGCCCGATGACGAGGACACCCTGGTCCTCGAGCGGAAACCGGTTGGTGTACAGCAAGTACGCGGCTCGGTGGAGGGCAACCACTGTCTTTCCGGTTCCCGGTCCGCCTTGGACGACGAGCACTCCCGCTTGAGGTGAGCGGATGATCTCGTCTTGTTCGGCCTGGATCGTCGCGACGATGTCTCCGAGTTGACCGGTGCGACCCCGTTCGATCGAGGCGAGAAGTGTCGAGTACCCGCGCAGTCCCGAGCCGCTGTGCGTCACTGCACCATCGCGACTCTCGGTGCCATCGAGTCCTTCATCGTGCCCAATGCCCAAGTGGCCTTCGCCGAAGAGTTCGTCTTCGATACCGAGCAGCGTCGACCCCTGCACTGCGAAATGGCGTCGCCGCGCAAGACCCATGGGCTCGCGACCGGTCGCTCGATAGAAGGGTTCAGCAACAGGTGCCCGCCAGTCCACGACGACCGGTTCGCGCTTGTCGTCGGACACCGCCAGACGTCCGATGTGGAAACTTTCGATCGCTGTCCCATCGGACCCGTGAGCGTGATCGGATCCGCCAACGTCGGTCGCAAAGCGGTCGATTCGCCCGAAGACGAGAGCTGCATCACCGAGATCGAGGTCGGTCAACCGCTTGACGAGCGCATCGTCGATCGCGTTGCGCTCGAATCGGTTCTGCATCGTCCCGCCCATGCCGGATTCGGTGAGCCCGCGCATCTTCCACGCGTCTTCCCGACTGCGGTCCAAACATGCATATGCATGGTCGATGTAGGACTGTTCCTCGGCGAAGTCGGGATGTCGATCGGTCATACGGAGCACCTCGAGGGAGCCTCGGCGAGACGCCATTTCCCCGGACATGAAAACACCATGGCTGGGAATTACAGAGTTTCGGTACTCTACCGGTGCAATGGGACGTCTCCCTCGCCCAACCTCAGGTGGAGCAACTCCTGCTATCGGTGTACTCAACGATGCTGGCGTCGCATTTCGCGTGCACTCCTTCGACAATGCTCTCGCTGCTGGAGATCACGGGTTCGGGAAAGCTGCTGCCGATGCTCTCGGCGTCGACGAATCACGAGTCTTCAAGACCCTCTTGGTCTCGATTCACGGAGATCACGACGGACGACGACGTCAAGCCGTCGGAATCGTTCCTGTCTCGTGATCGCTGTCGCTCAAGGCAATGGCAACTGCCCTCGGCGTGAAACGAGTCGAGATGCTGGATGCGTCGACGGCCGAGCGCCTCACGGGCTATGTGGTCGGTGGCATCAGCCCATTCGGTCAACGAACGCGACTGAGCACCGTCATCGATTCATCTGCCTTCGACCATGAAACGATCTTCGTTTCGGGAGGCAAAAGGGGGTTGGACGTCGAAGTGACGCCACAGGACCTACTGCAGATTCTGCAGGCAACCGCAGCAGCGATCCAAGATCGCTGACTCAGGTCGATTCGACGCAGAGCGCCGTATCGACCTCGAGGGTGCCCGCCATGGGCTCAGGACTGACTGTGTCAGTCGAGGGCGCGGACGTCGCGGGCTTCGTCACCCTTGCGACCGGGACCCACTTCGAACTCCACTTTCTGACCCTCCTGCAGGGTCTTGAACCCCGAGGACTGGATCTGGGAGAAGTGCACGAAAACATCGGGCCCGTCCTCACGGGAGATGAATCCGTATCCCTTTTCCGCATTGAAAAACTTCACTGTGCCGAGCGCCACGGTGGTACTCATTTCTCTCTTGAGCCAAGCATTGTGCCTAGCGAGACCACCCTATGCCACGAATGAGGCGATGAGCGCGACTGTGGCAAAGGTTCTGAACATTTCCTGACGAACCTCCATGGGCAGCCGAGGAATCCCCTACCTCAAAGGCATGAAGACCAGCCGACAACTACGGTCGTGGAGGTGGACAACCCGATTTCCGCCCATCAATCTCCCCTCGATCCCGCTGCCTACTCCTTCAGTCACGCCATCAGGGTCCGCTTCGTCGAGACAGACGCCATGGGCATCGTCCACCACAGCAACTATCTGCACTACCTGGAGGAGACGCGCGTCGAATATCTCCGATCGATCGGCCACCCCTATTCGGCGAACCGCGAGGCCGGTCTCGACGCTGCGGTTCTCGAATGCCGAGTGCGATATCTCGTGCCGCTTCGCTTCGACGATGTCGTGACCGTACACCTTCGCCTCGCAGAATCGACCCGGGCAACATTCACGATCGAGTATCTGCTCTCCGTCGATGGACGAGCCACAACCACCGCTGCAACTCAACATGCCTTGGTCACTGCAGAGGGAAAACCTCGCCGTGTGCCGGACTGGTTGCGGCAACTACCTGGCGTCCTGTGACCCCAGATCCACCCGAATACTCGACGGACCCGGCGCTTGCCACGCCAGGTTCCTTCGCGATCGTTTGAATCGTGTCGGATTCGACCATTCCGCATCATCGAAAGCGTCATCCAGAGCAGACATCCCCTCACCCAGGGTCTCGAGAAGCAGCTCGACACCGTCACGGCGAATCAGCAGTGCGTGAGTTCCCCACAATCTCCGAGGTCGAAAGTTGTAGCGATCGGAGAGCTTTCCTCGGAGGGCATGTCGTGCCCGTCCCAACAGATGCCGTGGAACCGATCGAACGTACCATCCGACCGTCATCCCGTGTCTCCACACGAAGGAACCCAACCAACCCACTCGAACGGAAACGATTGATGGATCTGCCCGCCGGATCTCGGCGAGCAGCTGTGAACGGAATCGGGGAAGGAGCAACGCATCATCTTCGAGGACGAGAATCCACTCGGTGTCGACATCGGACTCGACAACAGTCCTGAAGGACGACCACAGCCCGAGCTCAGCCGGTGACCGCGGAGAGGTGGGAAACGCTCGACGACCAGCTTCGACGTCGTGCGCACTGAACCGAATCGGCGAAATGCCACGACGTCGACAATTGCGCTCGGCTCGTTGCCAGCGCTCCGGCCGGCTGTCCAGGTTGATGACGAAGCACGTGACCAGATCGGAAAATGCTTCGGGTGTCGAGTGTCGCGATCGTGACAACATGCTGAGGAGCATTTTGACACGTCTGCTGCAATTGAATCAGTTGCTCGTGACCCGCTTCACAACTTTTCTGGTCGCAGCTTTCGAATTCTCCAAAACTCGCGCCAGCGTGCCTCTGATTCGCCGCCTGCAGTTGCGCATATCGCTCGGGTTCGTTCTCTGCTTCCAAAACTTGGTTGACGAGCTTGCTCAGACTTCCCG
>JBJTGN010000118.1:0-19813 GCA_046093905.1 Actinomycetota bacterium | reverse complement strand
TCCACACACCGCGATCCAATGGCTGGACGTCGTTCATCGAAGAGTCCTCATGTCGCCCAAGGGTACTCCGTGCCCAGGAACGCGAATAGCGTGTCGTTCATGAACTTGGGGGTGAAGCAGTGAATTTCGGACTCCTCGAAGACAAGGTCGTCGTCGTGACTGGTGCCGGATCCGGAATGGGATCCTCGTTCGCTCGCCGTTGTGCCGAAGAAGGAGCACGAGTCGTACTCACCGATGTGGACGAGGCTTCTGTCGGTCAAGTCGCAAGCGACATCGGCGGCGAAGCGATGGTTTTCGATGTGACCAATTCTGTCGCGTTCACCGAAGCAATCGATCGTGTCGTCGACCGATACGGCCGCATCGATGGATTGGTCAACAACGCCGGTATCGCCCCCGTTCGCGATCCGGAGAGAACGAGGACCGCAATTGCGAACCAGATGCTGCGCATGGAAGGACGCCTCGAGGAGTTGACGCCGACTGACGACACAGTCGACCTCACTGACGAACAATGGCACAGGATGATCGCCGTTCATTTGAATGGCACATTCTTCGGCACCCGAGCTGCCTTGTCCCATATGACACAGGCGAGAAGCGGTTCGATCGTCAACATCTCATCGATACTCGGACTTCGTCCGAGCGCTGGCGCACCTCATTACAGTGCCGCCAAAGCAGGAATCATCGCATTGACGAAATCCGTTGCGCAGGAAGTCGCTCCGTTCGGGATTCGAGTCAACGTCGTCTGCCCAGGGTGGGTCGATACTCCCCTTCTCGATCCCTTCGAGGACACGGTCAAAGCCGCAATCAAGATGCAGATTCCACTCGGCCGCATGGCAACTCCTGCTGAACTCGCCGAGATGGTGTTGTTCCTCCTCGGTCCACAGTCGACGTACTGCGTTGGCGATGTCTTTCCCGTCTCTGGAGGTTGGGTCTGATGACAACAGTATTCACACGCATCATTCGAGGAGAGTTGCCCGGAGTCTTCGTCTGGAAGGACGACATCAGTGTCGGATTCCTTTCGATCAACCCCATGGCCTTCGGGCACACTCTTGTCATTCCTCGCCTCGAGGTCGATCATTGGATCGATGCCGAGCCTGATCTGGTTCGCCATCTCTTCGACGTCTCTCGAATCGTCGGCTTGGCGCAACAACAAGCTTTTCAGCCAGAGCGTGTGGGAATCATCGTTGCCGGTTACGAAGTTCCTCATCTGCACATTCATGTGATTCCGACCAATGACATGTCGGAACTCTCCTTCGCAAATGCTGCACCTTCGGTCTCTCGCGACACGCTGGAAGATGCCGCTACGAGAATTCGGGCTGCACTCGAATCTCTTGGGTACAGCCACGGTTGCGACTGACTCACTTCACAGGGACGATCAATTCCGGCCCATTGTTTCGAACGCTGTTCACGAGCGTGCCGACGTCGACAAAACGGAGATCGATCGAATCGGGATCGGATTTCAGCAGAGCCTGAACGTGCGATTCGGCGACCGCCGAGTCCTCGCCGAGCCAAACGGGCCAATCATCCTTGTCGAGCAGAACAGGCATCCGATCGTGCACAGACGACAGCGCGGAATTGGCGTCACGCGTCACCACGCAGCAGGTGCGTCGCTGACGTTCACCTTCATCTCGAGTATCCCCTCGCTCGGTTCGATCCCGAACTTGCTCATCCCGGCTCGTCCAGGTCGACCACAGGCCTGCAACGGCAAACGGTTGGCCATCGCTTCTGGTCACGTAGACCGCTCTCTTCGGCTCACGCGCATTACCAACCTGCGAGTGGATGGACTCGACGTCTCGAACCGTTCTCCACTCGTAGTAGCCCGACATCGGGATGATGCACCGCCTCTTGCGATAGGAGTCGCGAAACGTCGGCTTTTCATCGATCGTTTCGCTGCGAGCGTTGATCTGTCCGGTTCCGAGCGGAGGTTTCGCCCAGTGCGGAACGAGGCCCCACTGCATCCGTCCGAGCCGTCGTCCTTGTGACGCGCTCGAAGCGATCACATAGATCCGAGTCGATGGAGCAACGTTGTAATTGGGATGGAAGTCCTCATCCTTCACATCCGACGTCGGTTCGGCTTCGAAGATCCGCGCCAGAACATCAGGTGGCGTGAGCGATGTGAAGCGACCGCACATGCTGCGAACTCTATGGCGCGACCCCTGCAGGTCGGATACTCACATGCATCAGAAGACTGCTCAGGCGGCGAGGCTCGCGAGGCTCGATCTCTGATCCTCGGCCCCGGAATACGGCTCCAGATCGGTTCCCGCCGTGACCGCTTGGGCCGCAGAAACCGTGTTACGGTCAGCCCATGAGAACTGTCGTCATCGGGCTGTTGGCGGGTGTTGCAGCAACATTTCTGGCCAACTTCGCAACGACCATCTATCTGCATCGAGCACTCTCGCATCGTGCGTTGACGCTGCGAGCTCCCGTTACACACATCTTCAGGGCTGTCATCTGGATTGCCACGGGAATCAAGCCCCGACAATGGGTCGCAGTGCACCGAAAGCATC
Organism: Actinomycetota bacterium; assembly: GCA_046093905.1. GTDB lineage: Bacteria > Actinomycetota > Acidimicrobiia > Acidimicrobiales > Ilumatobacteraceae > Casp-actino8. The sequence goes on along the minus strand of JBJTGN010000118.1, from coordinate 17,309 downwards.
ATGCTTTCACCGACGTCGAAGGTGACCCTCATTCACCAGTTCTCCTCGGATGGAAGAAAGTACAGAGGAGCAATGTTCTCCTGTATCGCGTCGAAGCCCGCAGTGAGACCACCGTTGCCCGGTACGCCCGGGATCTTCCCCCTGATCGCTGGGATCGATTGTTCTACGACCGCCTGTATCTCGGTCTCCTAATCGGCGTGGTGTCGTTGATGGTTCTCTTCGGTCCTTGGGCTGGACTCATTGCTGCGTTCGTCCATGCCAATTTCTACATTGGCGCGTCGGCTGCAGTGAATGCTCTCGGTCACCATTTCGGACGGCGCCCCTACGCCAATCGTGCGGGCAATCTTCAATGGCTGGCGTTTCTGACTGCGGGCGAAGGTCTTCACAACAACCATCACGCAGCACCGACATCGGCAAAACTGTCCCATCGGTGGTACGAAGTCGATCCAGGCTGGTGGTGCATCAAGGCGCTTGCGACAGTCAAGCTCGCCAAGATTCGTCTCAATGATTTGGTTCTGAAGTAGGTCTGAACCACTCACGGGTACGATCGTTGCGTGCACATCGTCTCAGCACTCTTCGTTGAAAACTTCGCCTTGCGCCAAGCCGCCGGTCCGAGCACCCGCATCGACATCACCGGTGCGATGTTCTCGATGGTCGCCCCTTCGGAACCTCCAGTCACTGTCGACCCCCATCTTGTCGCTCTGATCTACTGCCCTCCCGACGGGAGCGGCTCTGGAGTCTTCGAGGTCGTCTTCCGGCGAGGTCTCTCCGATTCGGATGACATGGTCGCAAGAAATGTCAGCCCGTTCACTGTGGATCCAGGCAAGTTCACCTACCGCCTCGTCAAGGCCGAGCTCGAGTTCCCGGACTACGGACAGGTTTTTGCGCATTGCCGTATCGATCGCGGACCATGGATGTCCATCCCCTTCACGCTCCTTCCACCCCCTACCACGACAGGGTGAAGAACGGCCTCGAAGAGGCGAGGGCAAGTACAGTCGGATCGTGACTTCTCGCCTCGACGACGCACTCGATTCGACCGCTGTCAACATCATCCGCGGTTTCGCGCTCGACGCTCCACTTCGAGCCAAGAGCGGACACCAGGGAACGGCTCTGTCTCTGGCTCCACTCGGTCACGTCCTCTATTCGAGAATCATGAGGCACGACCCGCTGGATCCGACGTGGCCAAATCGCGATCGATTCATCCTGTCGGCCGGACATGCCTCCATCCTCCAGTACTCATTGCTCTACCTGCAGGGATACGGTCTCGACCTTGCCGACATTCAGGCATTTCGCCAGTGGGGTTCTGCGACTCCTGGCCATCCCGAAAACCTCCACACTTCCGGGGTCGAGGTGACAACTGGACCGCTGGGTCAAGGCTTTGCCAATGCTGTCGGCATGGCGCTTGCAGAGCGACACATTCGAGCGAGATTCGGAACGGACATCTGCGACCATCGCACCTTTGTCGTTCTCGGCGACGGGTGCATGATGGAAGGCGTCAGCCACGAGGCAGCTTCCTTCGCTGGACATCAGCGTTTGGATCATTTGATTGCAATCTTCGACGACAACGGAATCACGATCGACGGATCCACCTCACTGACGTGCTCCGATGATGTTGCGATGCGTTTTCGCTCCTATGGATGGGAGGTCACCCAACTCGGCGACATTTCCGACGACCTCGATGCACTCGAAGATGCATTGAACACCGCGTGCTCTTCACAATCGGGACGACCGCAGCTACTCGTTCTTCCCACTCGAATTGCCAACCCTTCCCCGGATTGGACGGGCAAACACGAAGCTCACGGAAATCCCTTCACGGCCGAACAGGTGGCGAGAACGAAATCGGTCATGGGTGTTCCCGATGAGCCGTTCTGGTCCCCAACTGAAGCGGTCGAGAGCATTCGCGCCGCTGCCCGAGAGCGTGGAACTGCGTTGTCGTCGGCATGGCGGATCAACCTTTCCAACCATGCGTCACGAGACGAGTGGAACCGTCTCATGTCGGATCCTCCGAAATGGTCGTTGCCGACTTTCGAGTCCGGAGAGAGCATCGCAACTCGTGTCGCTGTCCAGAAAGCCCTGGATGCATGTCTCGCTTCACATCCGGGGCTTGTGAGCGGGTCTGCCGACCTCACCGGCAACACTGGAACGAAGTTGTCCGGACAGACCGTGATGTCGTCCGAAGATCCAGATGGCCGCCAAATCCACTACGGCATCCGCGAACACGCGATGGGCGCTCTCATGGTGGGCATGGCTCTCCACGGAGGTGTCATCCCCGTGGGAGGAACATTCTTCGTCTTCCTCGACTACATGAAGCCCGCTGTACGTCTCGCAGTCCTCTCGGGCGCGAAATGTGTCTTCGTCTTCAGCCACGACTCGGTGGGCGTGGGTGAAGACGGCCCAACCCATCAACCGATCGAGCAATTGCCATCCCTGAGATCCATTCCCGGCTTGCAGGTGATTCGACCTGCTGATGCAAACGAAACGGCGCAGGCTCTCGCTGTCGCTCTGAATTCTTCTGGCCCGACGGCCCTCGTCCTCAGCAGACAAAACGTTCCCGTCTGTACCGACGGACGAGCCGTTCATCGAGGGGCAGGAGTGGTTCGAGCATCCGCGGGTGCCCCGGATGCCATCATCGTCGCCACCGGAAGCGAAGTTCACGTTGCTCTTGCTGCTGCCGAGTCCCTCTCCGAGCTCTCCATCGACACTCGAGTGGTTTCTCTTGCCTCGTGGGACAGATTCGAGCGATTCCGGTCGCAAGACCGGAAAGGCGCCGACGAAATCCTTCCGCCAGGAGTGCCGACGGTATCGGTCGAGGCTGCAAGCACCTTTGGATGGGATCGCTTCGCCGATCGTTGTATCGGTATCGACAGGTTCGGGGCCAGTGCTCCTGGGTCCCTCGTTCTCGAGAATCTCGGGATCTCTGCAGCGAATGTCGTCGACACTGTTCGCAATCTTCTCGCAGAGAGGAACCGGTGAGACGATGAGTCTTGAACCGCTCGTCAAACTTCATACCGAGCAGGGTCAAAGCGCATGGCTCGACAATCTCCGTCGAGACGACATCACATCGGGAAGGCTGCGACAGCAAATCATCTCCGGTATCCGAGGCCAAACATCGAACCCGACGATCTTCCAGAAGGCGATCCAGGATTCGACTGCATACGACGAGCAGATTCGTTCGTTGTTGGCTGAATCGCTCTCGACTGAGGAGATCTACTGGACATTGGTATGTGCAGATATCCAACGTGCACTCGATCTCTTCCGTCCTCTCTACGAGGAGTCGTCGGGCAATGACGGCTACGTGAGCGTCGAAGTCGATCCTCACCTGGCGCGTGACACCCAGGGAACCTACAACGCTGCTTGGGCTCTCTGGAAGCGAATCGACCGCCCGAATCTGATGATCAAGATTCCAGCGACTGTGGAATCGCTGCCAGCCATTCGCGCAATGGTTGCGTCAGGAGCGAACATCAACGTCACTTTGATCTTCAGCCTCGAGCGATACCGAGACGTCATGCTCGCGTACATTGGCGGATTGGCGGATCGAGTCGATCAGGGATTCCCGATCGACTCGATCGCCGGGGTCGCCTCGTTCTTCATCAGTCGCGTCGACACCGAGATCGACAGGCGACTCGACTCGATCGGCACGGCCGAAGCTCTCGCTCTGAGAGGTCAGGCTGCGGTATGCCAGGCACGCCTCGCCTACTCGATGTTTCGAGAAGTCTTCTCCGGGGAAGCCTGGTCGTATCTGGAACGACACAGGGCACGAGCTCAGCGCCCCCTCTGGGCGTCAACGAGTACGAAAAACCCCGCCTACCCGGACACTCTCTACGTAGATGAACTCATCGGACCTGACACGGTCAATACCCTTCCAGAATCGACCATCGACGCATTCTGCGATCACGGTTCCATTGCTCGCACAATCGATCGCAACGTCGAGGCGAGCCGGCACACCTGGGAGGCATTGTCTCACGTCGGAATCGACGTCGCTGATGTAGCTCGGGTCCTCGAGGACGAGGGTCTGAAGTCGTTTCAGACGAGTTTCGACGACTTGATGACCACTCTGTCAATCAAGCGCGTCTGAACCGTCTCCGTCACGGTCGAAAGAGCCGAGAAGTCGCAAGGCTTTTTCGAGAGCCCTTCGCGCCTGAACAAGTGTCTTGTCACTGGCTGGCCGAACTCCGGTCTCACGCGATGCTCGTCTCAACATTGTGAAGGACACATCGTCGAGACTCTCGATGAGATCCTGCAAACGCTCACGGATGCTCTCGATCTCGGAATAGTCACTCATCTCGACCTTCCTCGCATCAATACTTCAGACCGAGTGAATCGGCAATCACTTCGACAGATGAAACCATCTGATGTCCATCTGCAGCCAAATGAAGGTGGCAGCCCGGATTTGCCGTGACGACAATCGATTTCTGATCTCCTCCGGCTCGCAGAATCGCACTCGATTTTCGAGCGCGAATGTCGGCTGCTAGTTCAGGCTGGAGAAACGAGTACGCCCCTCCAGCGCCACAGCACAAGCCATCATCGTCGAGGCGTCGAACACGGACGAACTTCTCGACAGTGTCGCCGACCAGGATCTGCTGAACATTTCGCAGGTGACACGGTTCTTGGACAATGACCGGAGGACATGCGTCGTCTGGAAACGCTCCCTCAACTCGCGACCGCAGCGCATCCGCATGGAGATCGATCCACTCGTGGATATCGACTACTCGCTCGGAGAAATCGACTGCCTCTCGTGAGCCGAGGAATTCCCCGTACTCCTTCAGCATTGCTCCACATCCCGCTGCATTGACAACGATGGGCGAATCTCCAGGCATTGATGCCATGACGGTCTCGGCCAACTGGCGAGCCTCTTCTTCGTTTCCGGCGTGCAGATGAAGCGCTCCGCAACATGCTCCTTCGACTCGAGGCGTCGCCACAGCGCAACGTGCCGCCTCCAGGAGAGCGATCGATGCCAGATGAACCGATCGGAACCAAGAGTTCATCACACAGCCAGTGTGGAGCCAGACATCCGGCTCGGCGACAGGTCGACGGACTCGAGGGCCTTGGCGTATGGGGACGCCTGTGATGCGGAGTCGTCTGGGAAGGAATCGTTTCGAGCCGGGAAGAGCGCCCGCAATCACCCCGACTCGTCCGATCAGGTCGAGACTGCGATGATGCTTCAACATCGACAAGAAGATCCGTAGAGCCAACTTTGGTCGACGACCCGCGGCCTCATCACGGCGATTGGCTGCTGCGAGAATTTTTCCGTACTCCACTCCGCTCGGGCAAGCCGGTTCGCAGCCTCGACACTGCACACACGTATCGAGAAATGACCGAACGTCTGACGGCAGCCGTCCGACACCGTCAGCGCTCCCCCTGATCAGCGCAATTCGCCCTCGCGGAGAATGAGACTCTTCGGCTGTCACTCGAAAGGTCGGGCAATGCGGAAGGCACAGACCGCAGCCGACGCAAACTGCAAGATCGTCCTCCAACGTCACAGCAGGTCCTCTCTCGTCGATGGAGCGTCGAGATTAAGAATCGCCGTCGAATGCTGCGCGTCTTCAGGGCTGCACCTCACGTCGACACCCCCACTCTACGCATGTGAATACGTCCCCACACGGCTGTTCCTCCGTTCAAGCGATCATGAGGATCGAAGGCGTCGAGAAGCTTCTGCTCGATCTTCACCACAGCTCCATCACGCGTCAGCTCATCCTCGGGCTCCGAGTGATGAACAATTCCTGTCGCAACTTCAGCCACGCATCCTCCCGGAAGTGCAGCAACAACATCGTCGACTTCACGTGGTGGACAGATCCATCGATGAGGAAATGGTTCGAGATCGGGGACGTCCGACTCCTCAAGGGGTCGAGACAGAACTCTTTTCAGATCTTGAGCAGTCTCGTCGATGTCGCCCGGGTGTCCCTCGAGACAGAGGTGAATGCGAAAGCCGTTCCAGAGAACTGACGTCGGTCTGTTCACGCGACTCATGATCGTCGCAACAGCCTCTCGATCTGCATCTTCGATGGTGAACCATCGTGTTGCCAAGGCACACGGTCGAGTGCGCAGCACAACTTCCGCCAGAAAACCGAGACGACCGCACGAACCGACGAGGAGGCGGCAGAGATCGAACCCGCTCACATTCTTGACCGTTGGCCCGCCTGCCTTCATCGCCCGCCCGTCGGAATCGACGAAGACAGCCTGCAGGAGGACGTCTCGGACCGAACCACGTCCGAGGCGATAGATATCTCCTTCACCGACTGCCAGTGCTCCCCCAACGGTCCCCGAACTGCCGGAGCGACGAGGAAGATTCACGAACTGTCCGCGTTCGGAGAGCACAAGCATCAAATCTTCGATCGAAGTTCCTGCACCACACGTCACCGTCATCTCATCGGGAACGAATGAGCGAATTCCTCTCGGTGCTGCGAGAACATCCATCGGAGTAGGGCACTGAATTCGCGTCCCGTGCCCAGCCAGCCAAATCGGCTTTCCGACAGACACTCTCACATTCTCAGCCAATTCGTGAACCGTCAGATCCATGCACCGTCTCCGATCGACAACGGATCGCCACACGACGAAACACTGGGGAGAACTTTGTCGGGATTTGCAAGTCCGAGTGGATCGAAGGCTCGACGAACAGCCGCCTGGGCAGCAAGATCTGTCTCGGAGAACATGAGCGGCATCAAATCCCGCTTCTCGATGCCAATACCGTGTTCTCCGGACAGCACCCCACCCACACCGATACTGACCTGCACGATCCGCTCTCCAGCCCGATGAACTCTTTCGAGCACACCTGGCTCACGCTTGTCGAACATCAGAAGTGGATGGAGATTTCCATCGCCAGCATGAAAGACGTTCAACACTTGGAGCTGATTCTCAGCAGCAATTGCATACACCTGCTCCAAGACTTCGGTCAAACGAGACCGCGGAACAACCGTGACGTGAAGGTAATAGTTGGGTTGGATCCGGGCAACTGCCCCGAATGCGTTCTTGCGCGCCTTCCACAGGAGTGCACGCTCGGCTTCATCTCGAGCAACACGTATCGACAGTGCTCCATGGTCGAGGGCAATTCGCCGAATCGTTTCGGATTGGTATCGAGTCTCATGTCGACCCCCCGATACCTCCACGAGAAGTGCTGCTGCTGACTCGACTGGGAGATCTGCGTCGACGAAGTCCTCGACAGCTTTCAAGCAGAGTTGGTCCATCATTTCCATCGCTGCGGGAACGATTCCGGCAGCGATCACCGCACTGACGGTGTCTGCGCCAGCCTGAACAGTGTCGAAGTCGAGCAGCATCGTCTCGATCGATGCAGGATCACGGGACAGCCGAATACAGATCTTCGTTGCAATCCCGAACATGCCTTCGCTCCCCACAAAGCCACCTCGCAAGTCGAATCCGTGGGTATCTGCTCCTTCACCGGTCAGCTCCACGATGTCCCCACTCGACAACACGACTTCGACACCGATGACGTGATTGGTGGTCACTCCTTCAGCCAGACAATGCGGACCGCCCGAGTTGTTCGCCACGTTCCCGCCGATCGAACAGCTCTGTTGGCTACTCGGATCGGGAGCAAAATACATCCCGAACTCCTTCACGGCTCGCGTGATGTCGAGATTCAAGACACCCGGCTCGACCCAGGCCTGTCTGTTGACCACATCGACCGAAATGATCCGATTCATTTTGCTCAAGGAGATGACCACGGCACCTTCGGATGGAATTGCACCCCCGGCGAGACCGGTTCCGGAACCTCGCGGCACGAAGGGAATGCCGAACTTTCGACAGACCGAGATGATGCCTACAACTTCTTCGGTCTAAAGGGGAAAACATACAAGTGCCGCACGACCAACCAGGTTCGACGCATCCCGACTGTAGAGATCACGTTCGACCTCGGATGAGTGCACCCGGTCAGGTTCGAGAATTCGCTCGAGAGTCCGACGCAGCCGACGATTCATCGATGGGATTCAATGGATCGTGATTCACGACTCGACCCTTTCGGGGACTCGTCGAGAAGTCGGTGTCGCAGTTCACTCTCACGACGAGCTGCCGCGGATCGTCCGTCGACGATGGCCTCCTTGAGGCGGTCTACTGAATCCTTGGTTCGACCGAATGCACGTTCAGCCACCCGGACGGGCGCCAGATCGGCCACTCTTCTCTTGATGCGACGTCCGATCAGGACGACAGAACCCGCTCCAGCAACGAGCCCGGTGACGAACCAGGTCAATCGCTTCATCATGCCTCTCGACCTCTTGATCGCCCATTTCCGGGCTTGCGAAGCCGCTGTGCTGCCCGAGATGTTCCTGTCGCGAATGCTGCGATCTTGATGACTGGCGTCGACAACGCAACTCGTGTCGCTCGAGCGGATCCTTCCACGGCCCCACTGATTGCTTCCGCTGACCCGAGAACTCGATCGAATCGACCGAGGTCCAGACGAGCCTCATCCATCGCAGATCTCGCATCATCTGCACTCTCACGAAGACTCTCGATCAACGGCGCCACATCGGCTCGCCACATCTCCATCTCGCCACGAAGAACACGCAGCGAATCGTTCACTCGAACCAGAGCGAGCATGAGAGCTGCGAATCCTGCAACGAGAAGCACAACCGCTAGAAGTAGAACGAATTCTCCGATTGTCATCCTTGCTCCACTTCGCGGTCCTCGCTGGCCATCCGTCCTTCGTTGTCCGAAGGCACAGTTCCCATTCTGCTTCGAATCACGCTCTCGAATCCGGCATTCGATGGCACGTACCAGATGGAACCAGTGAGATTCTCTGGCAAGTAGGGCTGGCTTGTGGCAATCCCAGGGTGATCGTGCGGATTCACATAACCCTCGCCGTGGCCCAAGGATTGTGCGCCGTGATAGTGGGCATCTCGAAGATGAGGAGGGATTTCGACTCGAATTCCCTCCTCGATTTCCCGGCGGGCGGTCCAAATCGCCTGTGACGTTGCATTGCTCTTGGGAGCTGTCGCCAGGTGAATGGCTGCCTGAGCCAGGTTCAACTGAGCTTCAGGCATTCCCACGAATTCGAGAGCTTGCGCTGCGTTCACGGCTGTGGTGAGAGCAGTTGGATCGGCCAGACCGACATCCTCGCTTGCAAAGATGATCATTCGCCGAGCAATGAACCGCGGGTCCACTCCTGATGACAGCATTCGTGCCAGATAGAGGATGGATGCCTGCGGATCACTTCCACGCATACTCTTGATGAACGCACTCACGATGTCGTAATGGTCATCGACGCCATAACGAAGTGCAATTGTGCCCGATGCCTTTTCGACATCGTCGATGGAGACTGCAGCACCGTCACCCAACACCGATGCGAGATCCAGCAGTCCGAGGGCTCGACGCGCATCTCCCCTGCTCTGGCGAACAACTTCGTCTCGTGCATCATTCGTGATCCTGCAGTTCAACACCTCACATGCTCGTTCGATCAACTTCTCGATGTTCGCTGCAGTGAGCGGCTCGAGTCGGAAGAGAACGCTCCGTGAAAGAAGTGCAGCATTGACCTGGAATGACGGATTCTCGGTTGTTGCTCCGATGAGCACGATCGATCCCTCCTCGACCGCAGGCAACAGAGCGTCTTGTTGGTTCTTCGAGAACCGATGAATTTCGTCGAGGAAGAGAATTGTGCGTCGACCTTCGGAACCGAGTCGAAACTTTGCGGAGTCGATCACCTCCCGAACTTCTTTCACACCAGCAGACACAGCTGACAGTTGCACGAAGTTCGACGATGTGGACGATGAAACGGCCAGAGCTATCGATGTCTTGCCCGTCCCTGGAGGACCCCAGAGGATGATGCTCTGCAGCCGATCGCTTTCGACCAAACGACGAAGCGGTCCACCCAGGCCGAGAAGATTCTCTTGGCCAATGATGTCATCGATTCCGCGTGGCCGAAGACGAGCAGCCAACGGGCCCAAAGAGCGCAGTTCATCTTGTGCCGCCGACGTGAACAGATCCATTACCAATCGACCGATGAGAACGCCCGCTCATAGGCAGCACGACGAAATGAAGCAACTTCTTCGATCGCAGTCCGGGGAGTGATCCACTTCCAAGAGATGAACTCTCGTCCGTCGGGAACAGGTTCGACGTCGACTTCATCCGATGAACGAAAGAAGAACCACCTCTGCGTCTGTCCTCGACGAGAGTCGCCATGTTTGGCTTTCGCCCTGATGTCATCTGGCCACTCGTAGCTGATCCATTCCGGCACCTCGTACATCAATGTCACAACGGACGACGAGAGTCCTGTTTCTTCAGAGAGCTCTCGCCACGCAGCTTCCTGCGGGGTCTCGCCGACATCGATGCCACCCTGGGGGAACTGCCAAGCCCCTCGGGCATCCGATCTCTCGAAGACCAGGACGTCTCCATTCCCACGACGCACGACCAGGACGACTCCCGCTCGAAAGACCTGGGAAGGCACCATCAGTCCTTGACGGGTACCGTCTTGAGGCCAAGATCGGCCAACTGCGCTGTCTCAGCTGGATTGGGAGCACCGGTCATCGGATCCTGGCCACTCTGCGTCTTCGGGAAAGCAATCACCTCTCGAATGTTCTCCTCTCCTGCAAGGATCGCGACGAGACGATCGAGTCCGAAAGCGAAACCACCATGAGGCGGAGCACCATACGTGAACGGCTTCAGGAAGAACCCGAACTTTCGATTCGCCTCCTGTTCGTCGATCCCGAGAACGGAGAACACCCGACGTTGCATGTCCGAATCGTGAATTCGAATGGAACCCGATCCCAATTCCCAGCCGTTGAGCACGAGATCGTACGCCAGAGCTCGTACCGAAAGCGGATCTGTTTCGAACTTGTCGAGGTCATCGGGATGAGGCTGACAGAAGGGATGGTGGCCCGGCTTGGGACGTCCGGTTTCCTTGTCGACGCCGACAAAGAGTGGGAATTCGGTGATCCACACGTATCGGTACGGCCCCTGGTGAACGGGCGGACGACCCAGATCGTTGCGAAGCTGTCCGAGAACTTCACACGTCGTCTCCCATTCATCCGCAACGATGAGAAGCAGGTCGCCCGGCGAGGCAGACATCTGCTGAATGAGATCACTGCGTTCGGAATCGCTCAGGAACTTCGCCACGGGCGAGTCGAGATCGCTGTCGCCGGTCACCTTTGCCCAAACCAGACCCTTGGCCCCGAGCTTCTTTGCTCGATCCGTGAGTTGATCGAGCTTGTTTCGTCCGAACTCCTCAGCCTTTCCTACGACACACAGCCCTTTGATCGACTGGGCTCCTTGTAGAGCCTTGAACTCGGTTCGAGCAAAAATGGACGTCAATTCGACGAGCGTCATGCCGAAGCGAAGGTCAGGTTTGTCCACCCCATAGGTATCCATGGCCGTACGCCACGTCATCGATTCGATCGGTCCCGGCCGGTTTCCCGTGACCGCCTCAGCCGCTGCGAGAACTGCCTCGCTGATCGCCTTCAGGACGTCGTCCTGAGTCACGAAACTCATCTCCGCATCCATCTGCATGAACTCGTACTGTCGATCTGCTCGCAAGTCCTCGTCACGCAGACAGCGTGCGATCTGGTAGTAGCGATCGACTCCGGCAACCATCAACAACTGCTTGAAGAGCTGTGGGCTCTGCGGGAGCGCGTAGAAGGAACCCGGTTCCTTGCGCGAAGGAACCAAGAACTCACGTGCTCCTTCTGGAGTCGACGGGACGAGCATGGGTGTTTCCACTTCGAGAAAGCCCTGGCGTTCCATTGCAGCACGCACAGCGGAGTTCACAGCAGCCCTGACTCGCAAATTTCGCTGGAGGCGCGCCCGTCGAATGTCCAAGTATCGATACTGCAGCCGCACGTTCTCGTCGACGTCATCAGCTCTCTGGTCGATGGGAAACGGAGGTGTCTCTGCAGACCGCAAGATCTCGACTGAACATTCCCCGATCTCGACCTCTCCAGTTGCGAGTGCTGCATTTGTCGTACCCTCAGGACGTTGACGAACAACTCCCGTGATGCGCACGACGTACTCGTTGCGAACATCCACCTCGCCGTCGATCACACACTGAATCAAGCCTGTGTGATCACGAAGATCGACGAAGGCAAGTTTGTCTCCGTGCTCGCGACGCTTGGCGACCCATCCACAGACGTGCACAACCTTCCCGATGTTGTCGGTCGAGATCTCACCGCACATGTGCGTTCTCATCGAGGTCGATCGGTCTGGACTGGTCATTGAATCTTCTCCCGAAGCCGTGCAGCGAGATCGCCGCTCGATACTGATTGTTGATCCTCATCGGATCGCAGAGGTTTGATGAGGGCAGACCCGGCTCGAATTTCGTCCTCACCCACGATCACCGCGTATTTCGCACCACTTCGGTCCGCGGCTTTCATCTGGCTCTTCATACTCCTGTTGTCGAAAGCGCGGTCGACACGAAATCCCTCGCGCCTCAGTTGGTTGGTCAATCGAAGTGCCTCGGCCCCTCCGGCCGTGTCGACCACGAACACATCGATGGCGAGTTCGGGTGCCGGGAACACACCCTCGTCGTCACAGGCGAGCAGAGTTCGATCGAGACCAATGGCGAAACCGATGCCAGGCGTTGCTGGACCTCCGAGGTCTTCGACGAGCGAGTCGTAACGACCTCCGCCGCCGAGAGCATTTTGAGCCGACTCGAGAGTCCCACCTGCGAACTCGAATGTTGTCTGACGGTAGTAGTCGAGGCCGCGCACGAGCCGACTATCGATTCGGTAGGGAATCTGCAAGAGATCCAGACCGTACAGAACCCGTTCGAAGTGAGCCTTGGACCTCTCACCCAGGAACTCCATGATCGTAGGAGCGGCAGCAATGACCATTTGGTCCTGCTCGCGCTTCGAATCGAGGACACGCAAGGGATTGCGTTCGAGCGTCGCCGCACTTTCTTCGGAGAGTTCATGGAGACGAGATCGCAGGTACGTCTCCAGGGAGTTGACAAAAGCACCCCTCTCGGAGGACTCCCCGAGGGTGTTCACGAGAAGTGTGACTTTGTGCAATCCGAGCGCGCGGAGAAAATCCCATCCGAGCGCGATCACCTCCACGTCCACATCCGGATCATCCGGTCCGAGCACCTCGATCCCTACTTGCTCGAACTGGCGATAACGACCACGTTGAGGCTTCTCGTAGCGGAAGTTCGGACCCGTGTACCACACCTTCCAGGGTGTCGCCGGACGATGTTGGACGAATGCGCGACAGATCGAGGCTGTTTGCTCCGGCCGAAGAGCAACGTGTCGATCCCCTTTGTCGACGAAGTCGTACATCTCCTTCGTGACGACGTCGGTCGCTTCGCCCACCCGATGGAAGACGCCGATGTCCTCGAGAAGTGGTGCAATCACCTGCCCATAGCCTGCAGACCTGACAGTCGACCGAAACACGTCGACGAACGACGACCAGCGACCCGATTCGGGCGGGAGAATATCCCGCATTCCCGGGCTTGTCTGGAACGAACGCACGGTTTCCAAACTACTGCCCGGGCAGCGTCCGACGAGTCACCGTTTCGAGTGGAGTGCGATCCCTTCAGTCCTCGGATCGCAAGGGAACTGAGCGATAGGCGTCGTAGACGCCGTCGATCTTCTTGATCATCTTCAGGACAGCTTCGAGATGCCCAGGATCGGCCAATTCGAACTCGAACTTCATCTTCGCAACACGGTCTCCACCGGTGTGGGTACTGCATGCGACAATGTTCACATGCTGCTCCGAGAGCGCGTTGGCAACGTCTCGCAACAGGCGTGAACGATCGAGTGCCACCACGTCGACGGAAGCCCGAAACGATGCAACGGTTGCGGACTCGTCCCATTCGACGTCGACCAGTCTGCTGGCTTGTCCATCTGCAAAGGATTCGGCGTTGGCGCAGTCCGCTCGATGAACGCTCACACCCCGTCCCCGTGTGATGAAGCCGAGAATCTCATCTCCAGGGACCGGTGTGCAGCACTTCGACAATCGAACGATGACGTCATCGAAGCCTTCCACATGGATTCCGACCGATGAGCCCGCAGGTTCCTGGTCCACTGACCGGCGAGGCGAGGAAGCGAGCCGTTCTTCAGCACCGTCCTGCGAGAATCGCTGCCGCATTCGCATCGCAAACGCATGAGAGTCGACGTGACCTTCTCCCACTGCTGTCAGGAATGTCTCGACCTCCACATAGTTGAGGGCTTCCATTTCTTCAGTGAACATCTCACTTGCCATGATGCGAGCGGCTGGGAGATTTGCTGCGCGCAGCTCGTTCTCCAGTTCCTCACGGCCAGACTCGATCATGTCTTCGCGGTGCTCCCGGAGGAACCATTGTCGAATCTTGTTACGCGCCCGAGGTGAGGCAACGAAGTCGAGCCACTCTCGATCCGGACTTGCAGAACCGACTTTTGAGGTGAAGATCTCGCAGGTATCACCTGACTTCAGAACATGGGTCAAGGGGACGAGACGACCATTGACACGTGCTCCAATGCAGGCATTCCCGATTTCGGTGTGCACCGAATACGCAAAGTCGACGGGACACGATCCGAGCGGAAGCCCGATGACGCGCCCCTTCGGGGTGACAACGAAGATCTCGTCCTGATCGAGATCCGACTTGAGGCTCTCCATGAACTGATTCGGATCAGCAATCTCGTTCTGCCAGTCGATGATTCTGTTGAGCCAATCGATGTCCGGTGTATCCTGCTCATCCTTGTACGCCCAGTGCGCAGCAACACCCCACTCGGCGCGCTGATGCATTTCCCGAGTACGAATCTGAATCTCGAGCGGCTTTCCTGCGGGTCCGATCACCGTCGTGTGAAGGCTCTGGTACATGTTGAACTTGGGCATCGCAACGTAGTCCTTGAAGCGTCCGAGCACCGGTTTCCAGTGTCCGTGAATGCAACCAAGGGTCGCGTAGCAATCTTTCACCGAGTCGACGACAACTCTGATGGCGATGATGTCGAAGATCTCGTCGAATTCCTTACCCTTCTGCATCATCTTCTCGTAGATGCTCCACAAGTGCTTGCCTCGACCGGTGATGTCAGCCTGCACGTTCACACTCGCCAGAAAGCCTCGTACTTCGGCCATCGCACGAGCCAAATAGATATCTCTCTCCGGACTCCGGCTGCTGACCAAATAGTCGAGCTCTGCGTATCGCTTCGGATACAGCGAGGCGAAGGACAGGTCTTCGAGTTGCTGCTTCATCCCTTGCATTCCGAGACGGTGGGCCAACGGGGCGTAGATGTCGAGAGTCTCATTTGCGATCCGCTGCTGCTTGTCGATCGGCATGGCGGCGATCGTCCTCATGTTGTGAAGGCGGTCGGCGAGTTTGATGATCAGGACCCGCAGGTCCTTGGCCATTGCCACCAGCATCTTGCGCATGGTTGCGGCTTGCTGGGCTTCCTTCGAATCGAACTGCAATCGATCGAGTTTGGTCACTCCGTCCACGATTCGAGCCACGTCGACTCCGAATTGGCGTTCGACGTCGGCGAGGGTCACCTCAGTGTCTTCGACTGCGTCGTGGAGGAGAGCAGCCGCCACTGTCGTCTCGTCCAAACCGATATCGGCCACAATCTTCGCGACGGCAACGGGATGGTTGATATAACCTTCCCCGCTTCGTCGAGTCTGATTGACGTGCGCAGCCCGTGCCGTCTCGAAAGCCTTGGTCTCAAGAACGTCGTGGACCGCGGATGTTGGCGGCGGAACGAGTTGAGTACGGGACTCAATTCGTCGACGGGCGAACTGTGCTGTCGACGCCAAGGAAGGAGCCTCGTCACAGTCGACATAGGTGCATTATCGCACGAGAACTGGGAAATTCTTGTCGATCAGGTTCGCTGCTCTGGTTCGCAAAGCTCTCGAGTCGAGCCGAGGATCGAGATCAGTAGCGAAACAACGATTCGACTCGGACATCTCCCAGTCGGCTGCGACCCTCGAGCCGCTCGATCTCGATGAGAACTGCGAGGGCAACGATTTCGCCTCCCAGTGCCGTGACCAGCCGACAGGTGGCGGCAGCGGTCCCACCGGTTGCGAGAACGTCATCGACGACGAGAATCCGCTCATCGGGGTGGATCGCATCTCGGTGCATTTCCAGCTTGTCGCTGCCATATTCCAGTTGGTACTCCTCTCGCACCACTGCCCAGGGAAGCTTTCCAGCCTTGCGGACCGGCACGAATCCTGCGCCGAGGGCTACCGCTATCGGTGCACCGAGAATGAACCCCCGCGCTTCGATACCGATCACTCTGTCGACGTGAAGTTCACGGAAGCGGTCCGCTAGGTCCTCGACAGACTTCTGGAGGGCCGGTCCGTTTCCGAGTAGAGGGGTGATGTCCCTGAACGTGACTCCTGGCGTCGGGTAGTCGGCGATCGAGCGAATGAGGTTCTCCATGGTGGTACCTCAACGCCTCTTCTTCTTGCGCGGCCGAGGGGGATGATTGAGGACAGCGGTGGCCGTCGGCGCAACAGTCGCCGTTGCAGTCGACTGAGAACTTGCGGCAGGTCGGCGCCTGGCTCGAGTCGATGCGTTGCTGGTGGACACCATGTGCTGAAGTTCGGATTTCGACATCAACTGTCCCCGCAACGCAGAAAAGGCTGGCTCACGTTGCTTCAGAATTGTCAACATCGGTGACGCAATGTAAATCGACGAATACGCTCCCGTCACCATGCCGACGAACAATGCAACAGAGAATTCCCGAAGACTGACCACTCCGAGAACTCCAGCACCGAGCACCAGAATCGAGATGACTGGGAGGATCGATGAGATCGTCGTGTTGAGCGATCGCATCAAGACCTGATTCATCGACACATTGCTGATGTCCCCCATGGACATCCTCGATCCCGAGAAACGCGTCACATTCTCCTGCACTCGGTCGAAGACGACGATTGTGTCGTACAGCGAGTAGCCGAGAATCGTCAAGAATGCCACAACTGTCGCCGGAGTGACTTCGAATCCGAACAACGAGTAAATCCCGACGCTGATCACGACGTCGTGCAAGACCGCGAAGATCGCAGCAACAGCCATCCTCCACTCGAATCTCCATGCAAGGTAGACGGAAATCAGGGCAAGGAAGATCAGGAGTGCGCGCACAGCCTTCTCCGTGATCGAACGTCCCCATGACGAGCTCACGGAGTTCACCGAGACGTCGTCATTGTTGACTCCCGCACGTGCTGCAAGATCTTGGACAACCTTTTCACGAGTCTCGGTGGTTTGATCACCAACTTGAATACGGATGGTTTGCACCGATCCACTGTCGAGGACCTGAATCTTGGCGTTCGCAGCGTCGATGCCGTTGTCTTCGAGGGCCTGTCGAGCAATGTCGGAGTCCATGGTCTCCGTCACCGGTACCTGCCAGGCAACCCCTCCTTTGAAGTCGAGACCGAGGTTGAGACCTTGAAAGAGGAGCGAGGCAACTGTGGCC